>NZ_JAYMWL010000012.1:0-204738 GCF_048056275.1 Phaeobacter sp. JH20_26
CGCCAAGAAAAACACGAAACTCAATATTTACAATGGTTTACATGGAAACAAAGTCAGCAGACCTGACCCGAAATCCCGCAGAAAACCGCCAGACCACATCCACAGAAACCCCCATAAGCCACTTACCCACAGACTCACCAAACATATCCACACCCCAAAACACCCAAAACCCGTGAATCACACCTAACACCGTCAAACTCAGACGGTCAGATATCCTTCATCAGGCGCAGGGCGTCATAGATCGCCGCGTGGGTGTTGCGGGCCGAAACCGCATCGCCGATCCGAAACAGCTGAAAGCCCCCCTGCCCCGCTGCTTCGTCCGCGCGCCCGTGCGGCTGCGGCCTCCCGGCGATCAGGGCGTCGTAATCGACCTGCCCGCCATTCAGACTATGCGGCTTCAGGTCGAAATAGAGATCGTCCAGCGGCAGCGTGCCGTAGTTGAGCACAACCTGATCATAGAGCTTGCTGGAGCGATGGCCGCTGTAATCCGTCCCCAGCACCGCCAGAAGCCGGTTGCCTTCCTTGCGGACCTCCAGCAGGCGCCGCGCCACGGTGAAGGTCACATCCAGGTCCTGCAGGCTGCGCATATAAGGGACAAGGTTCATCGCCATCACATTGGGGGCAAAGACCCGGTCCGGTGTCATCACCTCAACCGTCGCGCCCGCCTGGGCCGCAACCTCGGCCGCCTGAAGCGCGGGGTGATCGCCGCTTTCGTCATATATCAGCACCGAGCCGCCCGGCTTAACATCCCCCGAAATGATATCCCAGGCCGAGACAACATGCGCCGCCTCCTCGCCCGCCTCGAACAGCTGCATATTCGGCAGCCCGCCGGTGGCCACGATCACCACATCCGGCGCAAGCCCGGTCACATCCTGCGCCTCGGCCCAGGTGTTGAATCGAAACTGCACATCCCGTGCGGCACATTGCGCCATGCGCCAGTCGATGATGCCCATCATCTCGCGGCGGCGCGGGTTCTGTGCGGTCAGGCGAATTTGACCGCCGGGATCGGAGGCAGCCTCAAATACGGTGACCGCATGGCCGCGCTCTGCCGCAACACGCGCGGCCTCCAGCCCGCCGGGGCCAGCGCCGACAATCACCACCTGTTTGGGCTCTGCCGCGCGGGTGATCACATGTGGCATCGTCAGCTCACGCCCGGTTGCGGCGTTGTGAATGCACAGCGCCTCTCCCGCCTGATAGATCCTGTCCAGACAATAGGTCGCGCCTACACAGGGGCGGATGTCCTCCTCGCGCCCCTTCCTGATCTTCTGCACGATATGGGGATCGGCCATATGGGCGCGGGTCATCCCCACCATATCAAGAAGCCCCCCGGCAATCGCATGGCGGGCGGTGGCCACATCGGGGATGCGGGCGGCATGAAAGGTGGGCAGGCCCGTCGCCTGCCGGACCGCACCGGCAAAATCCAGATGCGGCGCAGACGGCATCCCCTGCACCGGGATCACATCGGTCATTGCCGGATCCGTATGGATGCGGCCCCGGATCACATTCAGGAAATCCACCATGCCGCTGGCGGCCAAGCGTCTGGACATCTCCAGCCCCTCGTCGGGCGAGATGCCGCCTGCCGCCGCCTCATCCGCCGTATACCGCAGACCAACGATGAACTCATCCCCCACCCGCTCGCGGACCGCCCCCAGCACCGCCATCGGCAGCGCCATCCGACTGTCGAGCGTCTGGCCGCCATATGGCCCGTCCAGATCATTGGTCAGCGGCGACCAGAACTGATCCAGAAGATGGCCATAGACCTGTAGCTCGATCCCATCCATGCCCCCGGCCTGCATCCGCTCCGCAGCATCGGCGAAATCGGCGATGACGCGGGTGATGTCCCAATCCTCCGCCAGCTTCGGAAAGGCGCGGTGTGCAGGTTCGCGGTGGCGCGACGAGCTGATCGAGGGCAGCCAGTCGCCCTTGTCCCAACCGGTGCGGCGTCCAAGATGGGTCAGCTGGATCATCGCCGCGCAACCATGCTCATGCAGCTGGTCGGTCAGATTGCGGATCCAGGGCACCACCTCATCCTTATAGGCGAGGATATTGTTGAACACCGGCGGGCTGTCACGGGATACCGCCGCGGAGCCTGCCGTCATCGCCAATGCCACGCCCGCCTTGGCCCGTTCGGCGTGATAGGCCGCATAGCGCTCCTTTGGCATGCCGTCCTCGGGGTAAGCCGGTTCATGACTGGTGGTCATGATCCGATTGCGCAGTGTCAGATGTTTCAGCTGATAGGGCTGCAACAAGGGATCGTTGGACATGACAGGCTCCTGCAAATGGCGCGGACCACCAAAGCGAGGGCGCGCGGGATCCGCCGACAAGATCACAGCTCTGGACATATGTGTCAGGTCAATTTCCGACCCTGTCAAGAGCCCCGCACGACACGGCAGCGCCGATGGTGACCGGTCAGGGGTGACCGGCGGGTCTCGTGACCGAGAGAGAGCCGCCACCCGGCGCCTGCGCTAAAAGGCAGTGAACTCCCCGGCACGGCTGCGGAAGAAGCCTTTTAGCGCGGTCTTGAACGCGCGCACCTTGGCAGAGGTCAGCAGGTCCGGATGGCTCAGCACCCAGATCGGCGCATAATCCTGCGGCGCAACCCCCGGCAGCGGCTCCAGATCCGGATCACTGCGCGCCAGATAGATCGGCATCCTGACCGCGCCCAGCCCCGCCTTTGCCGCCGCGATCAGCGAAGTCATATCGTCAAACCGCGCCCGGATCCGATGGTTCGGATAATGTTGCAGCGCGGCCTTTGGCGGCGCGTCATAGCCGCTGTAGATCACCCAGTCCAAGGGCGCAGCGGGATCCGCCAAAGCCCGCGCCACCAGATCCCGCCGCGCGACGCAGGCGGTTTTCTGATCGGCCAGATGCAGCCCCACCAGGCTGTCGCCCGGCGCCCGGCTGATCCGGATCGCCAGATCCGCCTCGCGCCGGGTCAGGTCCAGCACATCATTGGTCGCGCGAACCGTCAGCTCGACCTCCGAGTGGTCCGCGCAGAACTGCGCCAGAAATGGCGCGAGATGGCTTTGGATCAGCAGCTGTGGCGCCGTCAGCACCAGCTCACCCGAAAGGCTCTGATCGCGGCCCGACAGGTTGCGCAGGGCCGATTGCTCGGCCTGCTCCATCCGCCGCGCTGCCGCGGCCAGCTCTTCCGCCTCGGCGGTGGCCAGATAGCCTTCGGGCCGACGCTCGAACAGCGGCCGCCCCAGCATGTCCTCGGCCCGCTGCACACGGCGCGCCACGGTGGTATAGCTGACGGACAGCGCCTGCGCGGCCCCGGCCAGGGATCCGGCCCGCACCAGCGCCAGAATGGTCCGCATGTCATCCCAGTTGATCTGCATACATGCGTTTTCGCATGGGCAGCACACAATTGCATGTGTTTTCTCGCGGCACGCTTCCCGGCATCAAGACGCCATCAACAGTGAAAGGACAACAGATGGCCTATGTCTACGTAAACCTCCTCCTGCACGACCCCGAGACTATGGCGGCATATCGTGAAAAAGCAGGCGCCGCCTTGCAGAAACACGGCGCCAAAGTGCTGGTCTCAACCCCGCAGCAGACCGTGATCGAAGGCACGCGCGATGCCACCGGCATCGGGGTGATCCTCCAGTTTGCCAGTCCAGAGGTCGCCAAGGACTGGATCAACGATCCCGAGCTGCAGGACGTCCACGCGCTGCGACAAGCCGCCGGCAAGAGCGCGATCACGCTTTTGGCCTGACCGCTACTCCTCTGTCACAAACGCTCCCGCCCGTCGGCTGGCGGCGGAGCCCCCACCGCCCGTTGGGTCAGGCGCCGCGCCCATTGGGCCCGGCGCAGGTCGCACCCGGCCGCATCTCATGCGCCCGACACGGTTCGTCTTTGTTTCCAACGCTGCAACGGGCCGCGCCCGCGCCGGGCGCCAGCGCAGCGCCACCGAAGACAACGGGCGCGGAACCCTTAGGTTCCGCGCCCGCTTTGATCTTCGCCAGACGACCTGCCGGATCACTCGGCTGCGATCTGTCCTTCGATCTTTTCGACCTTCACCGCCGAGAACTTGAACTCGGGGATTTTGCCATAGGGGTCCAGCGCCGGGTTGGTCAGGATATTGGCAGCCGCCTCCACATAGGCGAACGGCACAAACACCATATCCTCGGCAATCGCCCGGTCGGCCCGCGCCATGATCTCGATCGAACCGCGGCGGGTCGTGAGGCGGACCATCTCGCCCGGCTCGACGCCCATCAGCTTCAGCGTGCGCGGGTTGAGCGAGCAGTTCGCCTCCGGCTCCACCGCATCCAGCACCTTGGAACGACGGGTCATCGACCCGGTATGCCAATGCTCCAGCTGGCGGCCGGTGGTCATGATCATCGGGTACTCCGCATCCGGCGCCTCATCCGGCGGGATCACCGATGCCGGGGTAAAGCGGGCGCGGCCCTCGGGGCGCGGGAAGCCATCGCCGAACACAATCGCCTGACCGGGATCGGTCTCATGCAGCGACGGATAGGTGATGGTCTCGGTCTCCAGACGCTCCCAGGTGATGTTGTTGAGTGACTTCATGTTCAGCTTCATCTCGGCAAAGACTTCGCTGACATCCTTGTAGTCCCATGGCAGCCCGATGCGCTGCGCCAGCTCAACAGTGACCTGCCAGTCCTCACGCGCCTCACCCGGCGGCGGCACCGCAGGCCGCACACGCTGCACCTGGCGGTTGGTGTTCGACACGGTGCCGTTCTTCTCATAAAGCGCCGAGGCCGGCAGGATGATGTCAGCATAGTTCGCCGTCTCGGTCAGGAAGATATCCTGAACGATCATCAGCTCCAGCTTGGCAAAGGCCTCGCGCGCGTGATCGGCATCCGGGTCGGACATCGCCGGGTTTTCACCCTGGATGTACATGCCCTTGATATTTCCGGCATAGGCCTCGTCCACGATCTCGGTCACGGTCAGGCCCTTCTCGTTCGAGAAGTCGCCGCCGCCCCAGACATCGGTGAAGCTCTTGCGCACATCATCCGACGTCACGGTCTGATAGTCCGGCAGGAACATCGGGATCAGGCCCGCGTCCGACGCCCCCTGCACGTTGTTCTGGCCGCGCAGCGGGTGCAGACCTGCGCCCGGTTTGCCCACGTTGCCAGTCATCAGCGCCAGCGAGATCAGGCAGCGCGAGTTATCCGTCCCGTGGATGTGCTGGGAAATCCCCATACCCCAGAAAATCAGACCCGCATTCCCACCGGCAAAGATCCGGGCAACACGGCGCAGCTGATCGGGGCTGATGCCGCAGATCTCCGACATTTTCTCGGGCGTGAACTGCTTCAGATGCTCTTTCTCGGCCTCCCAGTTCTCCGTCCAGCGGTGGATGTACTGACTGTCGTAGAGCTCTTCCTCGACGATCACGTTCATGATCGCGTTCAGCATCGACACATCCGCGCCGGGGCGAAACTGCACCATTTCGGTTGCAAACCGGCGCAGGCCGACGCCGCGCGGATCCATCACGATCAGCTTGCCGCCGCGCTTGGTGAACTGCTTGAAGTAGGTCGCAGCAACCGGGTGGTTCTCGATCGGGTTGGAGCCGATCACAATGGCCACGTCGGCGTTCTCAATCTCGTTGAAGGTCGCGGTCACAGCACCGGAGCCGACGTTTTCGATCAGCGCCGCAACCGAGGATGCGTGGCACAGACGGGTGCAGTGGTCGACGTTGTTGTGCTTGAAGCCCTGACGGATGAACTTCTGGAAGAGATAGGCCTCTTCATTGGTGCATTTCGCCGAGCCGAAGCCCGCAACCGATTTCGGGTTCTCATCGCGCAGGCGCATCAGGCCCTTGGCGGCCAGATCCATCGCCTCTTCCCAGGAGGCTTCGCGGAAATGGGTCGAGAGATTGCCGGGATCGACGTTCAGGCCCTTGGCCGGCGCGTCGTCACGGCGGATCAGCGGCTTGGTCAGGCGGTGCGGGTGGTGGATGTAGTCGAAACCAAAGCGGCCCTTGACGCACAGGCGGCCTTCGTTTGCGGGGCCATTGATGCCATCGACATATTTGACCTTGCCGTCCTTGACCTTGAGCGAGACCTTGCAGCCGACACCGCAGAACGGGCAGACGCTTTCGGTCTCGGTATCATAATCCTTGCTATCGCCGACCTGCTGGTCATCCATCACGGTCGCGGGCATCAGCGCGCCGGTCGGGCAGGCCTGCACACATTCGCCGCAGGCCACGCAGGAGGACTGCCCCATCGGATCCGCCAGATCGAACACCGGGTAGGCGTCATGACCGCGGCCGGCCATGCCGATCACGTCATTGACCTGCACCTCGCGGCAGGCCCGCACACATAGGTTACAGGAAATACAGGCGTCCAGATTGACCTTCATCGCCACATGGCTGTCATCCAGCAGCGGGATGCGGTTCTTTTCCAGCTTGGGGAAACGCGACTCTGAAACCCCGTTCAGCTCTGCCATATCCCACAGATGCGAGGACTTATCGCGCGCCTCTTCCTGCTTCGGCTGGTCCGCGATCAGCAGTTCCATCACCATCTTGCGGGCGTTTTCAGCGCGCGCGTTGTTGGTGGTGACCACCATGCCCTCGGCAGGTTCGCGGATACAGGAGGCGGCCAGCGTGCGCTCGCCCTCGATCTCGACCATACAGGCACGGCAGTTGCCGTCCGGGCGGTAGCCGGGCTGCGGCTTGTGGCACAGATGCGGGATCTTCAGCCCGCGGCCGTTGGCGACTTCCCAGATGGTCAGGCCCTTCTCTGCCGTGACCTGCTCGCCATCGAGTGTGAAAGTGACTTTATCGCTCATGGCTCAAACCTCATCCATCTGAAGTGTCACGCGGAGGGCAGCGCCCGTCCCGGGGTGGGCGTGAAGCGCCCGCCCATGGGGGCGGGTCGGGCGCTGCCCGGCGGTACCCGCCGGGTGGAGGATCTCAATAGCGCCGTACATCTCAGACCTCATCCGGAAAATGTTTCATGGTCAGGCGGATCGGGTTGGGTGCGGCCTGACCCAGACCGCAGATCGAAGCATCGACCATTGCGGTGCTCAGCTCTTCCAAGAGGCCCTGATCCCATTTCTTCTCGCTCATCAGCTTGACGGCTTTCTCACAGCCCACCCGGCAGGGGGTGCACTGGCCGCAGCTTTCATCCTCGAAAAAGCGCAGCATGTTCAGCGCCGCGTCACGAGCCGAGTCCTGATCGGACAGCACCACCACAGCGGCGGAACCGATGAAGGTGCCATGCGGCTGCAACGTGTCGAAATCGAGCGGGATATCATTCATCGACGCAGGCAGCAGGCCCGAGGAGGGGCCGCCCGGCTGATACGCCTTGAAGACGTGGCCATCCAGCATGCCGCCGCAGGCCTCGATGATGTCGGTGATGGTGGAACCGGCAGGCAGCAGATGCACGCCCGGGCTCTTCACCCGGCCCGAGACCGAATAGCTGCGCAGCCCCTTGCGACCGTTCTTCTCAATTGAGTTCAGGCATTCCGGGCCTTCGCGGTTGATCTTGGCGACCCAGTAGAGGGTTTCCACGTTGTGCACGAGGGTCGGACGACCAAAGACACCCACCTGCGCCACAAACGGCGGACGGTGGCGCGGCTCGCCGCGCTTGCCTTCGATCGATTCAATCATCGCGCTTTCTTCGCCGCAGATATAGGCCCCTGCCCCGCGGCGCAGGTCGATGTAACCTGCCTCGACGATACCGGCCTCTTCCAGCGCGGCGATCTCACGACGCAGAATTTCCAGCACCGCCGGGTATTCGTCGCGCATGTAGATAAAGGCTTTCTCGGCCTCGACCGCCCAGGCGGCAATCAGCATCCCCTCAAGGAAGACATGCGGCGTGCGCTCTAGGTAGTAGCGGTCCTTGAAGGTGCCCGGCTCGCCCTCATCGCCGTTCACGGCCAGATAGCGCGGACCTTCGTTGGCGCGCACGAAACCCCATTTGGTGCCGGACGGGAAACCAGCGCCGCCCAGACCGCGCAGGCCGGCTTCTTTGACCTTGGCCTGAACCGCTTCCCAGTCGCCATTTGCGCGCAGGTCTTTCAACGTGGCATAGCCGCCATCCGCCTCATAAGCGGCAAAGGTTTCATACGCGGGGATATGCGCGTGGGTATCATCTGCCGCAATCGCCGCTTCTACCTTCTCAACCGTAGCGTGGTCGATGTGGTTGTGGCCGATTTCCAGCACCGGCGCCGTATCGCAGCGGCCCATGCAGGGTGCGCGCAGCACGCGGACCTGAGAGGCATCCAGCCCATCTTCCAGCGCCTTCTTCAGCGCTTCGGCCCCGGCCAGCTCGCAGGACAGCGAGTCACAGACCCGGATGGTCAGCGCCGGCGGCGGGGTCTCGCCTTCCTTCACCACATCGAAATGGGCGTAGAAAGTGGCGACCTCATAGATCTCGGCCTGACCGGTGCGCATCTCCTCGGCCAGCGCCCGGATATGCGCCGCGCTGAGGCAGCCGTATTTGTCCTGAATGAGATGCAGGAACTCGATCAGGAGATCCCGGTTGCGGGGCCGATCGCCAAGCAGGTCCAGAACCTCGCTATGCGCCTGATCATCCAGCTGCCGGCCCTTGGGCGTTTTGCGCCCCTTGCCTTTGCCAGATTTCCAAACGCCCTTGCTATTGTCCAAAGGTGCCACGATGACCTCCACTTCGCGATGCCAGATAAGGCGGCATTCCATTGAAGAAGCCTATCGTCAAATCGGAAAATTCAAAGGTACGATAACGAACGCTTATTGCTTGAAATCGTCAACCACGCCCTTCATCGCCTTCACCGTCGTCAGTTCGGGCTGGCGGTCCAATGTGACCATACAAATAGGTCTGCTCGGCGTCGGATCGACCAGCCGCAGCACCCTGGCGCCGGACAGCGGCCCCAGCGCATCCATCAGGGCTTCCGGTAGGATCGTGGCAACCGAGCCCGCCCGCGCCATCACAATCGCCGACATGAACCCGCTGGAATCCGAACGCACCTGCGGCCGCAGCCCCTGATCGGCGAAGATCCGGTCCAGAATCCGGCGATTCTGCATCTGCGGCTCCAGCAGGCTGAGTGGCAGCTCTGCTGCCTCGGCCCAGGAAATACTGTCCGCGCCATGTCCGCGATCCACCACCATCGCCTCGGGGGCGACCAGCACATAAGTCTCCTCATATAGCGGCTGGATGGTCACCTGATCGGGACCCAGGCTGTCGTGATAGGTGACGCCTGCATCAATTGTCCCGTCAAACAGGCGCTGCTGGATCACCAGCGAGCTCAGCACCTCGATCCGGGCCAGAACCCGTGGGTGGGTGAGATGCAGCCGGTCCACCATCTGCGCGGCATAGGCTGTTGCGGTGGGCACCACCCCCAGCACCAGCGTGCCGGTGACCTCGCCACGTGCGGCGGCCACCTCCTGCTCCAGCGCCTTGGCCTCATCCAGGATCGAGCGGGCCCGGCGCACGATCATCAGACCCTCTTCGGTCAGCCCCTGAAACCGATTGCCCCGGCGCACGATGGACACGCCCAGGCGCTCTTCCAGATTGCGGATCCGCATTGAAAACGCCGGCTGCGACATGCCGCAGTCCTGCGCGGCCTTGGCAAAATGGCGGTGACGCGCCAAAGCGCTCAGCAACCTGAGATCCTTGAGTTCGATCACCGCTCGTTTTCCTTGCTACTGCCGGGGCGCCGCTGTCGGTCATACACCATTCACAGCGGGTCGCGCCATCGGTTGCCAGCACGAGAGCGGCAGTTTTGGCGCAGGCCAGCAGGCTGGGCAGCCTGCACCATATATATTAGGGGGCGATGGAGGCCGCACTCATGCGCCCCGCTACCGCCCCCGATCAGAGCAGGCCTCAGGCCTGCCGCTGTGCCGTCGCCGACCGGGCAATGCCATCATAGATCCCGGTCAGAATATTCAGCACCCGCGTTGCCTCACCGATACGGTTTTCCACGCCCGGCACCTGCGACAGCGCCTGAAGCAACAGGTTGCGACGCTGCACATCATAGGCTGCGGTGATCCCCAGCCCCTCCTCCGTTGCGGAATAGGTCACCCCGCCACGCCCCGATCCGGTCTTGCGGATCAACCCGGCCGAAGCCAGCTTGCGCAGTGAATACTGGATATTCGGAATGTCATCCCGATTGGTGACCCGCGCAAGCTCCTTGATCGTCTTGGGCCTGTCGTTCATGCGGATAACGTTCATCAGAGTGATTTCGGGACCCGAGGCGGACAGATCCGACACAAGTCCAAGACATTCGGATTGCCAACGCGCAAACCCCTCGAATGTTCTCATCAGTGCAAACTCGAAATCGCTCAGATCATCTTCGGCACCATTATCAAAAGTCTGATCCACCGCATTCGCGGTCTCAGTCTTGGGTGATCCGGAATAGATATCCAACAAATAGTCTCCTTGGTTCAGCGGCATAAATAAGCCTCCGGTGGCGGCGAAACCTGCTGTCAAGGTGTTTCACGCGCATTCGTTCCCCAAACCCGTCACCACGCTCCTTAGTAAGTATCTGGCGTTAGGTTTCAACCCGTCCGTGCAGCAGAAAATGGGGCCAAACTCGGCGAATTTATCCAAGGGGTTGGAGAATCAGCGGAATTTAAAAAGCAAGATAAACTTTAGTTACGCATTATTTTTAAGAATATAGATAAAATTTCACGCCAAGGGCGCCCTGAATCATATTATTTCCGTGAAAACGCGCCCACAGGCCAGACTCATGCGGGGGCGCAGCCCGCCCGGCAGGCCACCCGCCTGTTCGCAATAAAATGGCAGCTTAATCATCACTTTGCGCAGCGGGCGCGGGCCCGCCTGCCCACCGATCGCGCCTGAAATTCGCCCGCCTCAGCCTGCGCTCATTGCGGATGTGCCTATTAATTCACCGGTAAGTCCTCAGGGCTATGCTACCCGCCGACGATGTGCACAGGCACATGTTGTGAGAAGGAGCAGAGCTTGGAACGACGGGCGGACCTCATGTTGGTTGTCGCGCAGGCATTGGCCGTGATGGTGACCATCACCGGTTGCGCTGCCGCACGCCTGATCGTTGCGTGGCGACCGGAGATTTCGACAGGGGCCAACTGCCGGCGCCCATATCGGTCGAAGACTCATGTCGCGGTACGCCCGCTGTTGCGGCACCCGCAGGCAATCAGACCTGCTCTTTCAGCTCGGTATCAAGATTGGGGCAGCGCAATCGCGCGCCTGCTGATGACCGGCGTCCGCCAATCTTTGGTCCGACGCCACAGTATGTTCACCATGTCACCGCCCCCAATCGGGCATGGTTCTCTCGGTTTGCCCGTTCCGGTCAACCAATTCGCGAAACGACGCAGCCGAAGCTTGCGGCTGTGTCCAGGGGGCTGTCGGTACTGAATCCGACACAAATTCCGCCAGCGCGTCCGTTCCGCGCAATGGCAATTGAAAGGTGCTGAAATGAAATTCCGAAATCCTGCGCGTTCCGTCATGAACAGGCTGTCTGTCTTTGCCAAATGCAGCCTTCTCATCGCGGCGTCCACCCTCGTGGTGACCTTGTTTCTGACTTGGGAAAACCAGAAAATCCTCGGTGAAGCTGTAGATAGTGGCGTACAGACACTGGCTGAAGGCGTGACCGTAACCGTGGCCGCGCGCAGCGGCGGTGCAATCCGCTTTGGTGATACCGAACGTCTTGAAAGCGACCTGCAATCCCTGATCGAGCTGTCGAACGGCCGGTCCAGCCACGGGATCGCCATCAATGGCAAAGGCAAGACGGTTGCCTCCACCGGCACCGCAACCGAGGCTGAAATTGCCGAACTGACCCTCGTCGCCCAAAAAGCGATGGAAAACAACCAGATGGAGTATAGCGAAAACGGCTATCTCGTCGCCGCACCCGCCACCGCCGGTGCCGAGGGGACGGTGGTCGTCGGCGCGGTCGGGATGGTCTGGAGCCCGGATGTCGCCTTTGCCGAGGTGGCGCCGAACCAGCTGCTGTCCTTCATTCTCGCCGGTGGCGCCTTTGTGGTGATGCTGGGCCTGTCGATGTTTGCCCTGCGCTCCATGATGTCGCGCCCGTTGGGCGATGTTGCCACCGCAATCAACCGCTTGGCCGAGGGCGATTATGATCACGACACCGAACATCAGGCACGGGGCGACGAAATCGGCCTGATCGCCCGCCATATCGAGGCGCTGAAATCGCAGCTGTCCGCCGCCAGAACCGTGGAAGATCAGCGCCGTGCCGACCAGGCGGCGCAACGGGTTGTGGTGGATCGCCTGAATGACGGGCTGCACGCGCTCTCGGAGGGGGATCTGTCGCAGACCATCGACGATGAATTCTCCGCCGATTACGAAAGCCTGCGCCAGAACTTCAACAAGACCGTCGACAAGATGGTCGGCATTATCGACGCGGTGATCGACAACTCATCGCGCATCCGTGCCAGCGCCGAAGAGATCAGCCAATCCTCCAGCGATCTCTCCCAGCGCACCGAGAGCCAGGCGGCCACGCTTGAGGAGACCGCCGCCGCCATGGAGCAGCTTACCGTCAGCGTGAAATCCGCAGCCGATGGCGCCCGCGAGGTGGAGGGCATCGTATCGGAGGCCAAGGAGACCGCCGTCAACAGCGGCCAGGTCGTCACCCGCGCCGTCGACGCCATGTCCAAGATCGAGCAATCATCGGAAAAGATCTCCCAGATCATCTCGGTCATCGACGATATCTCGTTCCAGACCAATCTGCTGGCGCTGAACGCAGGGGTCGAGGCCGCCCGTGCAGGCGAAGCCGGCCGTGGTTTTGCGGTTGTCGCCTCCGAAGTGCGCGCCCTGGCCCAGCGCTCCTCCGATGCCGCGCAGGAGATCAAGGCGCTGATCAGCGAAAGCACCGGCCACGTCGGCGAAGGTGTCGATCTGGTTGGCCGCGCGGGCGAGGAGCTGAAACAGATCATCGAACGCGTCGCCACCATCTCGGGCCATGTCAGCGGCATTGCAACTGGCGCGCAGGAGCAATCGACCACGCTGGGCGAAATCAACACCGGCGTGACACAGCTCGATCAGGTGACCCAGCACAATGCCGCCATGGTTGAGGAATCAACCGCCGCCAGCCAGATCCTGCGCAATGATGCCAATGAGCTGGCCCGCCAGGTCTCGGTGTTCAAGACCCGCAAAACGGACAATAACGTTGTCTCTGTGGCGCCCAGCGCACCAGCCCCGGCCCCGGCCCGGCCAGCCGCCGCGCCGAAACCCGCGGCTGAGCACAACCCGGCCCCATCGGCGCATGGCGATGATGACTTCTTCGATGCCAGCCCGACAAAGGCCGCCGTCGGCTGGGAAGATTTCTGATCTCCCCCGGCCACACCCAATAGCGAAAAGGCGCGCCAGATCCGGCGCGCCTTTTTCATATCTGCTTGCCCCCCCTGATACATGGCCCAGTCCCCTCCCCTGCGCGTCCCCGCCCCCGGATGACAGAACCCTGTCGCGAGTATCCGGGCAGCACCATCGCCACTCAGTTCTCTGGCAGGTCCAAGGCTCTGGCAGACCTGAGGCTCTGGCAGCTGATATCACCGCAGCCAAACCGGAGCCGAGCGGGGCGCGAAATCGACGACAATACAGGGAATCTCAAATCGGCCGCGAAACAGCGAGGCCACCGCGCTTTTACCGCCGCAGCAGATCCTGTGCGGTCGCCAGCCTTGGTGGCTGGCGACCGCACAGGATGGATGCGGCCCCGGCAGGCGCTGCCTGCTAGCCAAGTGCAGGGGCTGGTGCCGCAGGGGCGGCGGTCTGCACCGGTGCCCAGACCGGGTAGCCCTGCGGCAGCGCGGCCGCCTCACCCGCCCCGTGTTCATAACCCGCGCGCCAGCCCGGCTGTAGCCAGACCCGCGCGTGATCCGCGCTCGCCTCCATGTCGTGAACCGCGAGGCTCAGCGCCGCCGCATCATGCTGCGCCGTCAGTTGCAGATGATCGCCCGGAGAGACCGACCGTGGCCGATCCAGCAAAAAGGCCGTCCGCCCCCAATGCCCCTCGGAACCAAGATCATTGGTCAGCTGAATCCCCGGCGCCAGCTCCATCTCAAAGCTGACAAAAACCGCATGGACGATACCCGGATGGCTACAGATCAGCGTCTCGGTGGTCCGCCCCGGCCTGACATCCGGGCGCGTAAAATCGAACGCAAACAGCTCTGTACCGGCGCCCAGCGGTCGCAGCCCACAGGATCTGAAATCACTCGGCGTGATCTGCGCAACCCGCGCCAGATGGTGAAAGGCGCCCAGATCGAACCCCTCTGCCATCTGCGGCCGCCACTGCTCCAGAAGCGGCGCACTTTCGACAGGTTGCGCGACCAGCCTGCCGGTTTCGGGAACCGCACGGGCGCCCGGCTTGGCCAGCGCCGACATCGCATGTGACAGCGTATCCAGCGCGCCCTCCCCCAATAGAACGGTATCGACAATCTCCGAAATCACCACATCGGCCTGCTCCGGCATGTCGACACCGAGGATAATCTCATGCGACCACTTGGAAATGACGGTGATCCGGTCGCTCAGACCATTGTCGGCAATCACCCGCGTCGCCGCCTCCGCGATCAGCGGCTGCTGCTCACAGGTATAGACATGTTTCGCCCCGGCCCGCGCCGCCAGCATCGCCGTCAGACCGGCACCGCAGCCGATATCCAGCACGATATCCCCCGGTCTGACCTTCATCGCGATGGCCTCGGCATAGGCACGGTTGCGCGCCCGATCCGCCAGCATCGGAAAATGCCAGCGTGGCACAAACGTCTGGTGCAGCCGCTCCTGCAACACCTGCGCCTCATGGTGATGAGGATCCAGCCGCAGCGCTTCCGACAACAGCTGCGCGCTGCGCATACCGCCATCACCAAGGGGGGTGGATTTGGCAAGCTCCACCAGATGCCCGGCCTCCGCGCGCCCCGCTAGAAAGGGCATGGAGGCGGGTCTAGACGTTTGTGTTTTAAGCAATTTTTAGTTTTCCCTATTTGAGGCAAATGCAACTGATTGCGACTATTCACCACCCGGATCTAAGAATTGGTAAAGCTCACAGCCTATCGCGCACCGAATGTCGGCAGGCCATGCCCCGCCCCCTTGCCAAGGGTGCAAAAGTTTCTTAGCCTGATTTGAAACTCACATCGCACAACGGGAGGACAGCAGCTGAACATGCGTATCATCCGCCGACTTCAGCACGGTCCCCGTCTGGCCCTGTAAATCCGTTTGCAGGGCTGGCCAGAGGAAAATCTCGTCACTGGTCCGCCGATTGCCGCTTTTGCGGCCAAATCTCTTTGACCCGAGTTTTCCATGTCTATCATCAATCTCAATGCGTTGGGCGTCACCCTTGGCGACCCGCTGTTCCGCGACCTCTCCCTGACCCTTTCGAAACCCGACCGGCTCGGTCTCATCGCCGCCAACGGGCGGGGCAAATCGACCCTGCTTGCCTGTCTCGCCGATGAGCTGACGCCGACAACCGGCGAGATCACCCGCGCCCGTGGCCTGCGGATTGGCCACGTGAAACAGAGCCTGCCCGCCGAGGCGCTTGCCGTCACGCTCTATGACTGGGTGCTTGCCGCCCTGCCGGGCGAGCAGGCCGACTATGAAAGCTGGCGCGTCGATGTGGTTCTGGACGACCTTCAGGTGCCTTATGAGTTTCAGCACCAGCCGCTTGGCGCGCTCAGCGGGGGCTGGCAGCGCGCCGCGATGCTGGCGGCCGCCTGGATCACCACGCCGGACCTGCTGCTACTGGATGAGCCGACCAACCACTTGGATCTCAACCGAATAGCCTTTCTCGAAAACTGGCTGTCAGAGCGGCCGCGCGATCTGCCGATGGTGATCACCTCCCACGACCGCGCCTTTCTGGATGCCACGACCAACCGCACGCTGTTCCTGCGCGCCGAAGGCTCGCGGGTGTTCCAGCTGCCATTCTCCGCCGCCCGCGCCGCATTGGATGAGGTCGACGCCGCCGATGCGCGACGCCATGCCAATGATCTGAAAAAAGCCCAGCAGCTGCGCCAGCAGGCCGCAAAGCTGAAGAATGTCGGGATCAACTCCGGCTCCGATCTCTTGCTGACCAAGACCAAGCAGCTGGCCGAACGCGCCGACCGGCTGGAGGCCGCCGCCAAACCGGCCCACCGCGAGCATTCGGCCGGCGACATCAGGCTGACCAACAGCGGCACCCATGCCAAGGCCCTGATTACATTGGATGATCTGACCGTTCAGACGCCGGACGGGCAGCGGCTATACAGTACCGGCCAGAAATGGATCACCCCCGGGGACCGCATTGTCCTGCTGGGCGCAAATGGCACCGGCAAGACGCAGCTGGTCAGGATGATCCAGCAGGCACTGACCGGCGGGGCGGAGCAGATCAGATGTGCGTCCTCTGTCGTTCCGGCCTATTCGGACCAGCACCTCAGCCAGCTGGCCGATAATGACACGCCGCTGGCGCTGGTGACGGCGGCCTCCGACATCGGCGATCAGCCCGCGCGCAACCTTCTGGCGGGGGCAGGCATCAAATTCGCCTTGCAGGACACGGCGGTGAAAGCCCTGTCAGGCGGGCAGAAGGCACGGCTGGCAATGCTGCTCCTGCGGCTTCGCAACCCCAATTTCTATCTGCTGGACGAACCCACCAATCATCTCGACATCGAAGGTCAGGAAGCCCTTGAAGCAGAGCTGATCGGCCAGGATGCCGCCTGTCTGCTGGTGAGCCATGACCGCAGCTTTCTCAGGGCCGTCGGCAATCGCTTCTGGTGGATCCGTGGCCGTCGCCTGGAAGAGGTCGCCAGCGCCGATGCCTTCCTTAGCTCTGAAATGGGCGCGGGCTGAGGGCTATGGCGGCGGCCACCTGTGACCGCCGCCCCGCCAGACACGCCAGTTGCCGAAATATTGAGCAACACATCATCCGGGCCTCTGGCTGCGCCGGTGGCTGCGGCAGAACCGCTTGCGCCGCCACGTGGTTTTCGCAACTCTGCGACACAGAAACGGATACAGACACAACCCCCGGAACAGACCCCGCCCTGCCCAGCGACCGGGGATATACGACCCAAGGATCCAGCCGATGACGACCGATATTGCCATCACCCGCGCCAGCGCCTCCGAGCCCGAGGCTCAGGCGCTGATCAAACGCCATCTGGCACAGATGGCCGCGCAATCCCCCGCAGAAAGCTGCCACGCACTGGATGGCAGCGGCCTTGATGCCGCCGATGTCGCCTTCTTCCTGCTCCGCCGCGACGGGCGGGCCATCGCCATGGGCGCCCTGAAGTCCCTGCGAGACGGCGGCTGCGAACTGAAATCCATGCACACCCTCGCCGAGGCCCGCGGCAGCGGCGCCGGACGCCAGATGCTGGAGTTCCTGCTGGACCGCGCCCGATCCGACGGGGCCTCTGCGGTCTATCTCGAAACCGGCTCGACCGAGGATTTCACCCCAGCCAAACGGCTCTATGAAAGCTACGGCTTTGTCGAATGCCCACCCTTTGGCGACTACAGCAAGGACCCCTGGTCGCTGTTTATGCGCCTTGACCTGCGCGCCGCGGCTTGACCCTTCCCCGCGTCCTGTCATAACTGGCGCCAGCGGTCCCTTAGCTCAACTGGATAGAGCAGCTGACTTCTAATCAGCAGGTTGAGGGTTCGAGTCCTTCAGGGATCGCCAGCATTCCATCCATCAGGATCTGCCCGATAGCGGCGGCGTTTCCGGCGCGCAGACCGGGAGCTTGCCAGAAGGTTGCCAGAAGGTTGCCGGGGCGCTCTGGCGACAGACGCCGTTGCGGCAGCCTTTGCGCTTAACTTGACAAAAGAACTAGGGTTAAATAACTGACCCCGGGCGCAGCGGATGATGCGCCATCCAGCAAGACTCTGCACCTCAGCGGTGCAGGGCTCCAGCCATTCTCGATCACGACACCGATCAAAACGGCGGCACCCTGTGCCAATGGCTGGAGAGACATGTGACACAGGGCAATCCCCCACCCTCAAATGACAGCGCCCGCCGCCGCCCGCAGCGGATGCTGAACCGGCGAGCCTTGCGCCAGGTCGCCGCCCTTATGCGCTGCGCAAAGGATATGGCAGCGATCTCTCCCATGTCCGGTCATAGCGGCATAGCGCGCTGGAGCCTGACCGGATTGCCGCCCAGCCGACATGTGATCCCTGAATGGGAGAGGCCAATCATGACCGCTAACCCGTTGTTCCCCCTGCAAACCATGGCCAGCCCCCCGGCATCGTTCTTTGCCACGGTGCGCGCCGCCCCCGGACAAAGCTATATCGCCGCCAATTGGAGCCTATCATGACCACTCGCAGACCAGCGGCCCTTGCCGCGCTGTTGCTGATCCCCGCCTTCGTCGCCGCGCAGGAGGCGCCGGTGTCGCCAACCCCTCCCGCCCCGCCGGTGCCGCAGGTCGCAGCCGATGCCCCGGCATCGGTGATGCCGCAGATCCCCGCGACCACAGGCTCCGCCGCGCAAGCCCCAGCAGCAGCACCGGCACCGCAACCGGATGCGCCGCAGACCGCGGATGCCGCCGCCCCGGCGCAACAGCAGCGCCTTGCGCAGACCGCCAGCGATGCCACCGCGCAGGCCATGGCGCTCCTGCGTGATGGCGGCCCCTCGATCTGGGTGATTGCCGCTCTTTCGGTGATCACGCTGACGCTGATCCTGTGGAAGATCTGGCGGCTCGCGCTGATCGGCGCCTGGTCCCGGGGCAAGGCCGGCCGCGCTGTCGCCGCCTTTGAACGCGGCGAACCGGACATCGCCCGCGATATCGTCCGGGGCCGTCGCGGCATCCGCTCCAAAGTGGTCGCAACCGCGCTGGCCTCCGTCCACACCCTGCCCGAAGACCGCGCCCGCGAAGAAACCGCCCGCGTCGCCAAGCTGCATCTGGCCTCCGCCGGCTCTGGCCTTGGCGCGCTGGAGTTGATCGCCACCATCGCCCCGCTGCTTGGCCTTCTGGGTACGGTTCTGGGCATGATCGCGGCCTTTCAGGCCTTGCAGGCCGCCGGGTCCAAGGCCGATCCCGCCTTGCTGGCCGGCGGCATCTGGGAGGCGCTCCTGACCACTGCGGCCGGCATGGGTGTGGCCATTCCCGCCTCCGCCGCCCTCACCTGGTTCGAATCCGTGATCAGCCGCATTCGCCGAGACCTTGAGGACAGCGCCACCCGCATCTTTGTCGCCCACCAGCCGCCATCACTGAAACTGGCCGCCGAGTAAGCCGATGCACCTCACCCAAGCTCAGCGCCCCCGACGCAAACCCAGCCTGACGCCGATGATCGACGTGGTGTTCCTGCTCTTGGTGTTTTTCATGCTGGCCTCCCGCTTTGGCACCGATGCGGTGCTCGACCTGCCGCTTGCGGGTCAGGGCGGCAGCTACAACGGCCCGCCCCGGCTGATCGGCATCGGTGCCGGCAATCTCGATCTCAACGGCCAGCCGGTGGCCGAGAGCAACCTGCCAGCGGCGCTCGCCCTGCTGATGGACAGCCCCGGTGACATGCTGGTGCTGCGCGGGCGCGATCAGGCCGATGTGCAGCGGATCACCGATGTGACCACCCTGCTGCGGCAGGCCGGGTTCAGCAATTTTGTGCTGGTGGACTGAGGAGACCCCGTGGACCTGACCGATCCCCCCCGCCGGATGCGCGCGGAATCCATCGTGCCGATGATCAACGTCGTATTTCTGCTGCTGATCTTCTTCCTCATGACCTCGCGGCTCGCCCAGCCTGACCCGTTCGAGGTGACCCCGCCCGCCGCCGCGCTGGAGGGTGAGCCAACATCCGATGCCGTGCTTTTTATCGACGCTACAGGGCGGCTGAACTTCGACGGCCACGAAGGCACCGCCGCGCTCAGCCGACTTGCCGACGCCAGCGGCAAAACCATTCAGCTGCGCGCCGATGCCCGGTTGCCCGCAACCGAACTGGCGCGGATCCTGCGTCAGCTGGCCGCCGCCGGGCTTAGCCGCGCCGAACTGGTGGTGCGCCCGCAATGAAACGCGCCGCCGAACTCACTGTCTTTGCCGGGATCGCCACGGTGATTCACGTTGCCCTGTTTGCCAGCGCCCCCAGATCCGGCGCCCAGTCCAGCGGCGCCGACGGCGATGCTCTCGTCTCGGTTCAGGCCGCCAGCGCCACCGTGGTCGAGATGGTCGAAACCTGGGAGCGCCCGCCGCAGACCCAGCCCCGGATCGACACCGATCTGACCCCGCCACAGACCGCCCCTTCGGCCCCCGTGATACCGCAGTTCGACCTGGCGCAGGCGCCCAGCGCCGCACGGCAGCTCGCGATCAGCCCTCCGCCCCCCGCTGACAGGCTCGACGTCGACAGCGCACCACCGCCGCCGCCAGCGCCACCGCAGACCGTGCCGCGACCACAGCCCGATCCCGATCTGCGCCCCCGTGCAAAACCACGCGCCAAGCCGGAGCCGCAACCGCAAAACGCCCGCAAAGCCGAGCAGAGATCATCGGGGCGCGATGCCCAGCGCGCTGCCGGATCGGGCGGCGGCGCCGAGGCGGGTCAGGCGGGCAGCTCCGCAGCCGCCACCGCAGAGGCCGGTCGACAGGCCAAGCTTCAGGCGATCTGGGGGGCCAAGATCCGCGCCCGTATCGAACGGCGCAAACGCTACCCGTCAGGCGCGCGCGGCAACGGGCGGGTGGTGGTGCGTCTCACCGTTGCCCGCAGCGGTCAGCTGACCAGCCACCGGATCGCCAGATCCTCCGGCAATGCCGCGCTGGATCAGGCCGCGCTTCAGGCCGTCGCCCGCGCCGCAAATTTCCCCGCCGCCCCCCGGCAGCTGACGCTTAGCCAGATGACCTTCAGCCTGCCGATGGATTTTTCGAAGTAACGGCGCGACCGGCCAAGCGCGCCCTTGTGCAGGCGTGAAACCCTGTCCGCGCCCCGTCGCAGGATCACCGCGCCACCGATGCGCCCGCAGGCCGGCGCCAGTGTCGGTGTCGGCGCCTGTTCGCCTAATCTGTTCGCCTAATCTGGTTGCCCAGTCTGGTTGCCCAGTCTGGTCGCCCAGTCTTTTAACCTCACAGAAATATCCGTTGCGGTCTTACCAGATATCCGCGCCCGCACGCTCTGCAACGCGCAGAAAAAGTATCAGCCTGCCTGTCCGAATGTTTCGCGCGCGAAACAATTAGACAGGGACGCTGACCTTTTCCACAGTGCGAGCTGACAACCGGGCTGCCCCAGACACGGACCATGCCGCGCCACCTCGCACCCAAGGTTTACGCGGCAGGCCGCTGTGCCTCAGCCACCGCAAGCTCCGCCATCTCAAGGATCGCCGCGCGGGTGTCGGCCACCGCGATGAACCGGGCGTTGTGGCAGAATTTGGCCCCCTTGACCCCGCAGGCCGCCTCAAGCGCGGCATCGGTCAGCCCGGCCCAGGCCGCAGGCAGATCGGCGCGGCTTTCAAAGCTGTCGCCGCTCTTGCGGATGGTGGTCAGCGTCCAGTCGCTGCTGCGCGGATGGACCACGAACAAGAGATGGTCAGCCCCGGCCGCCTCGACCGCCGCGCGAAAGGGCATTCCCATCGGCAGCTCCAGCACCCGCGCCGCACCTGCGGCCTCGATCGCGCTCAGCACCATGACCTCGGCGCGCCGTTTCGCCGCCCTCCCCCGGACCGCCGCCTCGACAAAGGCGCGCGCCACCGGCAGTGCTGCCAGAAACGCCTGATCATCCGCGCCCTCGCGGCTGTCGTCAAACGCCGGCTTCAGCGTCTCCAGCAGCACCGGCAGCGTCATTCCCGCCAGCGGCCCCGCAACCGAAGGTTCAATCGCGCCATTGTCCAGCAGATCCACCGGCAGCACGAACCCCTGGTCAAAACTGTGGTGGATCGCCTCGATATCCGCCTCCGGCACCGCCAGACTGCGCAGGTAATCGCGGCCATAATGCCGCCAGATCAGCCCAAAGGAGCTATAGGGCTGGCCATCGTCGCGCAGCGGATTGGGGCGCTGGTGATGATCGAAAACCTGCGCCTCGGCATCATAGGCCCGGCCCACGTCATAGATGATCCGCCCCGCCTGCGGCGTGATCCAGGCCTCCTCCCGCGAGCGCAGCAGCGTGGCATCGGGAAACAGCCGCGTCAGAATGACCGAGGACAGCAGTTCATCGGCGTGAAACCCGCCGGAATGGGTCACAAGATGGGTGATGGTCATCAAAGGCGCTCCGCAAGGGCTAACAGGCGTCGGGCACCCGCAAGGCCACCCATCGGTATCAAAGGCGGCGTCGCCATGCGCGCATCATCACGCCCCCGGCGCCGCGCCAGGCTCTTCCCCCGGATAGCGCATCGTGCTGGCAAATTACAGGGGCGAAAAACACCCGCAGATCATTGGCTTGATACACCCAGTGGCAGGTCGGCTAGGCGGCGGGTTTGCGGACCTGAATGCGGGTCCATTTCTCGCCGCTCCACAGATCATGCAGCGCGCCGATCTGGCCCAGCAGCGCGCGCTGGGGGGCGGCCTCGGCATCGCGCAGGTCGAGGATGATCGCCCCATCGGGTTTGACGCTGTTCTTCCAGAAGGTCTCATAGGTGCTGACCGGATAGTGAAAACCGCAGCTGAGCAGCGACAGCGCCAGATCGACATCTCCGATCCGGTTCGGATCCTCGCGGCCCGGATTCACCGTCGTCACATCCGCCACGCCATTGGCGGTCAGAAACGCCCGCGCGGTGCTGAGACTACTATAGGCGGCCCCTTCGGCATCGAAGCCGAAATGGGTTGCCTCATTGTCTTCCAGGTCGATCAGGGTGATCGCGCAGGCAAACTCCCGCGCCAGAAACAGATCAATGAAACCATAGCCACATCCGATATCCGCGACATGTTTCGGCGCAAGTGTCTCCAGCGTGGGCTTCAGCGCCAGATACTCAAGGTAGAGCACGGAAATCGCGCGTTTCAGCAGCAGATCGCCGCGGCGCGCCACTTCGTCCTGCAACTCCTCCGGCTTGCCCTTGGACCAGCGCCGGATCGGTCGGCCGGGACGGTCCAGATCAAAGAGCACCTCGGACCGCTGAAGCACGGTGTTCAGAATATCGGCCTCGCTGAACATGGACAGATCCAGCGTTTCGACCACGCTGGACTGGGCAACCTCTGTGACACGATCTGCGTTGAACATCCTCGCGCTCCTTGCGTCTTCTGTGGCTCTGCGCTGCTGCCGGGCAGCACATCGGTCTGATACCATGAGACCGCAGATAGCGGTAGGAAAACATCCTTCGCAGGCTTGGACTTATCGCAGGTTCGGCATGCGGTCAGTACATCACCGTGTTGAGCGTGACCTCGGGCCGCTGGCCTGCGGCGAGCTTGGCGCTGCCACGGGCGATCAGCCAGCCATCTTCCCGTTCCAGCCGCGCCACAAGCCGCCGGGCGGTATGGTTCTGCGGCAGCTCTGTCTGCGGCAGGCTGAATGCGATCTGCCGGCTGGCGCCATCGCTGATGAGATCGACCCGCGCCGCAGTGTCATCGGGCGCATCTGCCTGCGACGGATCCGACAGGAAGACGGTGATCCGCCCCTTCGGGATCTTGCCCTCGCCGGCAAAGGTGACAATCCCCTGCACTGCTCCCGGCTGTGCCCGGCCGCGATCAGCGGTGACCACCAGCGCGGTTGCAGCCAGCCCGAGGATCAGCTGACGCCGGTGCAGCGGCCGGATATGGGACCGAGGTTGGGACTGTCTGATAGACTGCGGGGCAAGATAGCGGGGCATGGTGTTTCCTCTCCCGAAACATAGCTGACACAGGGGGCGCAAACGGCCCCCTGTGCCTGTTCGTATCAGATCAGATGATCACAAAATCATCTGATGTCAGCTGTAGCCCGGACTGCAACTGGGCGAACTGGATCGCATCGTCACCACCCCGACCGTCCGCGTCATAGGTCAGCGCACCGCTGGAGGTGTTGTAGACAATCCGGTCCGCCGCATCTAGCGCGGTACCCGAAGCGCTGCTGTGGAAGGCGCCAAAGTCCAGCACACCCTCTGCGCCCACTTCGGTGAAGATCGCGCTGTCCAGCAGGATGGTGTCACTGGCCACATCGAAGTCGCGGATCTCGTCGATATTGTCCGCACCCAGCTCGGTCGAGAATCGGAAGTAATCGTCTCCCTGACCACCAAAGAGCGTATCCGCCATCAGACCGCCATCCAGCATGTCATTGCCACGTCCGCCCCTGAGCACATCCTCGCCCGCCTCGCCCGGCTGCGCCGGTGCCGGTGGGAACTCGACCGAGACATTCAGCTCATAGGTGGAACCTTCAGGCACGCTCTCGGACCAGCCATCGGCGGTATCCGGCGACCAGCTGCCCTCAAGGATGTAGTAGGTACCGGTTTCCTCGACCACAAAGACAGTGCTGGAGTCGCGGTTGCTGGTGGAGCCGGGATCGCCGCCGCCATCATCGTTCTGGGTGACGATATTGCCCTCGCTGTCCAGCAGCCGAACCCAGCTGTCGTGAACATTGGGATCGGCAATCCCGTCGATGTCGATGGTCAGCACGGTGCCCGCCGCCAGATCAATGCGGTAGTAACCACCCGCCCCGTTGCCGGTGGCATTCACTGTGGTGTGCAGCACGCTGGTCGAGTCAAAGATATCCGGGTCCTCGGTCAGCGAGAAGTTATCCGAGATATCAAAGGCGGTTTCGATCGAGTTATTGGTCGCATCCGGACCCAGCGTGGCGTAGCCGGTGCCAAGACCGGGCTGCGGTATCGCATCCGCGGCATCGGCAAAATCCCCCAGCAGGGTGTCATCCCCGTTGCCGCCTTTCAGGGTGTCATTGCCCCCCTGCCCGGTCAGCACATTGTCGGAGCCGTCACCCTTGATCCGGTCATTGAAACCGGAGCCGGAGATATTCTCGATGGAAACATAGGTGTCGCCCGCGGTCTTGCCATTGGCCATGTTCAGCTTCACGCCACGGGTCGCATTGGCGTAGTCGGCCGTATCGCTGCCCGCGCCGCCATCAAGCAGGTCCGCCCCGCCACCGCCGGTCAGAACATCGTCGCCGGCACCGCCGCTCAGGGTGTTTTCGCCATCCGAGCCGATCAGGTGATCGTCATGGAGCGAGCCAACCGCGTTTTCCACATCCACGATGATGTCATGACGGATCGTGGTGCCGCGTCCGACGATCTGCACCGGTCCGTCAGCGTCGCCGCCACGGGCTGTGCCGTTTTCCAGATCGACAGTCACCCCGACCGAGCTGGTGGTATAAACCACGGTATCCACGCCTGCGCCGCCGTCGAGATAGTCCTGACCGCTGCCGCCGATCAGAACGTCATCGCCGTCCTCACCATAGAGCATGTCACCGTCGTTGCCGCCATCCAGCGTGTCGTCACCGCCGCCGCCATTGAAGACGTCGCCGCCGCCCTGACCCCAGAAATGGTTGTTGTCGGAGGTGCCGATAAACCGGTCGATCCGGTCATCCGAGCCGATCAGGTTTTCAATGCTGTAGAAGGTATCGCCCGAAGCGGTGCCCCCGCTGGCCACATTGGTTTCCAGGTTGACCAGCAGCTGGAACGGGCTTTCCTGGCTGAAATCAACGGTGTCGATCCCTGCCCCGCCGCGGAACACATCGGCCCCCGCCTGACCGCGCAGCAGGTCGTTGCCATCGCCGCCGTCCAGCAGGTCGTCGCCCGCTCCGCCGTTGATGGTATCATTGCCATCGCCGCCATAAAGCGCGTCATTGCCATCGTCGGTTTCGGTCTGATCCTCAAGGTCAGCAATATCAATGGTGTTGTTGATGTCGCGGCTGGCCAGCGTATCGCGCCCGCCAATGATCAGATCATCGCCACCAAGGCCAAAGATGGTGTTGCCACCAGCACCGCCATCCAGCGTCTCATTGCTGTCATCCCCGATGATCAGACTGTCCAGCGCGTCGGTTGGCCCTTCGTTCGGCGCATCCGGCGCGTCGCTGCCCGGTGTTCCCGGCGTGCCGCCCGCGTAGATGATGGTCTCCACATTGGCGATGTCGCCCAGATCCAGCCCATCAGCCACCACGATCACGGTGTCATTGCCGCCGTTTTCTTCCTCGCGAACGATATCATCAATGGAATCAACGAAATAGACGTCATCTCCGCCATTGCCGGCCATGCGGTCATTGCCCGCGCGCCCGTCCAGAACATTGTCGCCGTCATTGCCGATCAAGATATCGTCGTAGCTGCTGCCGATCCCTGTCTCGATGTAGTATTCAGTCTGATCCGCGTTGTGCCCGGCAAAGATCGACACATTGTTGTTGTGCCCGTTGACGCTGGAGAACTCACCGGCACGCAGGTCCAGAATGGTGCTGGCGGTGGAGCCGGAGAAGTCGATGGTGTCATCGCCGCCGGTGTCATGGATCACAAAACCGATATCGTGCTGCGGCCCGTCCTCGGTCAACAGGTAGCCGTATTCGCTGCTGTTGAAGCCATAGGTATTGTCATCGGTATTGAGGTTGATGGTCTGATAGGTCCGCACGCCCTCATCATCGACGGTGGAGAAATAGCGGCGAATGATCGCCTCGATATCACCCATAAGCGGGGTCACCGCTGACCAGCGCGTATCCTCGCCCACGTCGATGCCATCGAAATAGGACATGACGCTGTATTGCTGACGGTCATAGGTCCAGGTCGCATTGTTCAGATAGTTGATCTGCACGCCGCCGGGGCCGCTGTAGTTATACAGACCGGGGTGGTTCAGGCCGAATTCATGGCCGAACTCATGCACGAAGGTATCAAAGACATAGCCGCCAAGGTCGGTGATATTCGGCTCGGTATCGTGGAAGCGCTGGCCGACGCTGACATAGCGGTCGCTGGAAAAGGCGCTGCCGTCACTTTGTTCGCCGATTTCCGGGCTGACAACCTCCATCCAGTGCACATCGGCATCAAAGGGGGCGTCATCGACGATCTCAAATTGCAAAGGCGTGACTGCGGACCACATCTCCAGCGCTCCGATGGCCGCCTCTTTGTAGCTGGGGTGATCATTCAGCCCGGTCAGGTTGATCACCAGCGGTTCAGCGGCGATTTCCGGCGTCAGGCTGCGTCCCAGCGCACCCAGATAATCGAGAAACCCCTCGTAATCCTCGCTTTTGCCAAAGGGGTTCTCCGGCGTTTGATCATTGGTCCACCAGTCTGTGCTGGTCTCGGTTGATGTTGGCATGTTGGCCTCCCTGTCATTCAACCCAATCGTTCAACCCCGAGTAGTCAGATCTGATGGGCAAAATTCACCCGTAGCCCTCCGCAGGCATGTCGGAGCGCCCGGGCCGCCATCGGCTGACCTCGGAGATTATAGATATATTGGTTTCGTGCCCTGATCGTTTCCGAATTGAATGATCGTTCAACTCACTATTTTTGGTGAGTTTTTCGACACTCCTTGGTTTCGGCAAAAGCTGGCCCATTGACGTCGGGGCATGAGCGAAGTTGTGCGGACAGTTGCAAGGGCCGCAGAACCGCGCAGAACGGCGAATTGACAGGTGACCGCCGTTCCGCTGATCGAATCAATCAAAGGTTGCACAACTGACGCCCACAGCATGGCCCCGCCCCAGCCCTGCCGCGCCACGACCGGGCCGGCACGCCGGTAACCGGGCAGCAGGCCTCCTCTGCCATCGGGGGGGCTGATTTGGGCCGCCGGATAAGCTCTGTTGCACAAATCGTGTGAAGGGGGCGCTTCCCCTTTCCCCGGACGGACTTACCCTACGGGCACTGTGACGGGTATGCCAAGGGCGGTGTAGCTGTTTAGAACCGCGATCCGGATTTGGTGTCCAGCCACCTGTCGGTCGAAGTCTCGTGAGGCGATGCGTTCGCCGAAGGATTTCAGACATCGCATCTTTGCCTCGATCCGACTGCGGGCATGATAGCCGGTCCATCGCTTCCAGATGGCCCGCCCGAGGTGCCGGGTGGCCGGCAGGATCTCGTTGCGGGCCGTTGCGGTCGGACAGTCTTCCTTCCAAAGACGCTCGTTCTTGCGGATAGGGATGACGGCGGCGCCTCGATCCAGGATGGCCGTATGGCAGCGGCGCGTGTCGTAGGCACCATCCCTTGCCCGGCAGTGCATGTCTACATGCACGAGAAGGCGGTCACGGTGCAGATCTGTTCCTCTGGCGGCACTGGCTCAGCAGTTCGGGCAGGGCCGGACTGTCGCCTTTGTCGCTGGAAGGGTTTTGTTGCACAAATCATCTGAGGGACCAACTGCTCTTGCCCGTCAGCTACCACTCTGGATTCAAACAGTGAACCCCTCAGATGATTTGTGCAACAAAGCCGTGACAACCTCAAATCAATGCCTATTAAATGAAGGCAAAGTGACCCTGTTTTTTCTACTTTTCACCCTCTTGCAGAATGATATAAAGTAAATACACTGGACCACCCAGAAGCATGCTATTCACACCCAACCTCAATCCAACAAGCACGTCCCTATCCGGTAACCAAAATTTCAAAACAATACAAATTAAATAAAGACCCAGAAAAGGTTTGAATTTTTCACTTTTCACAGGGCACCTCTCGCCAATCTAAATTTTAAATACATCAATTTCTGCATGCCAATATTCAGAATTTCCTCAAGAACTAATTATATTAGAAAAACGACCTCAACTTCACCTGAGGAATTTTCCCCTAACTAACCGCCTAACAGGCCGACCCTCGACGCCAAAAATTTGATATACTCCAAAAAACACCCACATTTGTTCAGCTATTATAAAAGTGGAACCTAGTAAATACGGAGATATAGGTATGACACATATCGCAATTACAATCCTCGCCACATCATTATTTACCGAAACATACCCCGCAATAATTGACTCCACCACCATCAACATTAAGATTACCAGAGATGATATTAAGTGTATAAGGCCGGCGCCGACTATAACGTTTCCGTCATCAATTTTTGAGATGCAAAAACTATACAGCTTTTTCACCCGAGATCTCCTAAAAATGAGTAGTAACAAACCCTCAGCGCCAAAGAAAATTCAAACAAAACGCGCATAACTCCCCCCGGTCAATTCATACCCCAATCTTACCGCCAGCTTATGCGCCCGTGGCAGATCAACACCGGACGTTATATGCAGCGATACTTCGCGTGCGTTCTGGGCTTTGGCCCAGCGATGGAGACCTTGAATCAGCGCAAGTGCGATACGGCCTCCGCCGAGGGAGCTGCGGACACGGCGCGACACCGCGATGGTGTTGATGGACGCAATTCGGACATCTGTTCCGATATGAAATTCCCCAACGGTGCAAGCCGCCAACCCGACAGGTACTTCCCCTTTCAGGGCTAGCAGTACGATCTGCGGCGCCCCATCCACCAAAGCCCGCTGTACCAGCTTTCGCACTTTATCCTCGCTGAAAGGAATGTCCCGGTAGCGGCTCTCTTCATGCGCCTCTTGCGCGATCCTAGCGATCGCGGGGATATCATCATCACTGCTTACGACACGATAAGTAAGTTCTCGGGAGAATTTATTCATATCCGCTCAACCATTATGCATAAGCTTTTGCCACGGCTACCTTCCGTTATTGCATCTTTCAAGTAACCATCACCCAACCGCGATAAAAAACTGGCTCACGCCCCATAGCTGAGAAATGACGAGTGCTGCGAAGGCGATGGCTGAGAGGAAGACCTTGGGACAGCGATCATAGCGTGTCGCCACGCGCTGCCAGTCCTTAAGCCTGCCGAACATGATCTCGATGCGGTTGCGTCGTTTGTATCGGTGCTTGTCGTATTTGACCGGGATCTGCTGCCGCTTCCGGCCAGGGATGCAGGCGCGTATCCCTTTGTCTTACTACGCTTCTCGGAACCAGTCAGCGTCATAGCCGCGGTCCCCGAGCAGCCATTTGACGTTCGGCAGGGCGCGGAGCAACGCCCGCGCGCCGATGTAGTCGCTGACCTGCCCAGCGGTGACGAACAGGCTGAGCGGTCGCCCGTGGCTGTCACAGATGGCATGCAGTTTGGTATCCATGCCGCCCTTGGTGCGACCGATCAGGCGCCCACGCCCCCTTTCGTCGGGGAATTGATCCACTGGATCAATTCCTGACCCTCCTTAATTCGCGGCCATGCTGGTCGCTGTGCGGTGGGCTTTGAGATAGGTAGCGTCAATCATCACGGTCTGTTCTTCGCTGTGCCCGGCGGCCTGGCTCGCCATCATCCGCGCGAAGAGCCTTTCTCGCTCCAGCGCTTCCAGCGGCTGTAGAGAGTCTTATGCGGGCCATAGGCTGCAGGGGCATCGCGCCCCCTTAACCCATTGCGGTTGATGAAGATAATCCCGCTCAAACCCGCTTGTCATCAACCCGAGGCTTACCATGCGACTTCGGAAAGAAGGGTTTAAGACGCGCCATCTGCGCATCGGTCAGCCAGTAAACGTCGCTCATGTCACCGCTCCGTTTTCCGAGCCGTGAATCACGCAGCGCGTTGAAAATCAATGCATCCTGACCCTAGTGCGTCCAGGGGGCGCGGCGGTTGGTGGCGAAGTTTTCGCCGTAGCCGCCCGCCCGGATGTTGGCCTTGCGGGTCTTTGGTTCGGTCACGATGGCGTCGATGCCATTGGCCTCGGCGTATTCCAGCGCCGCTTCCTTGGTGTCGAACCGCAGGCGGACCTGGCTTTGGGTGTCATGTGAGGAGGTCCAGCCCATCAGCGGATCCACTTCCCGCGCGCTGGAGGGCACGAAATCCAGGACCCATTTGCGGGTCTTGGCCATACCGGAGGTCATGGCATTCTTGGCTGGCCGATAAATCCGCGCTCGCATGGGATATCTCCTCTCAGATCTCTGCCCCCTATATGCGCTGAACCCTGATCACGGGCAAGGTGGCAAATGCCGCAGATTGCACGGGTTTGGCAGGAAAAACCGGGATTTCCGCCCTCAGCGACCGGCATTTTGCGCCGCTGCGAAGCCATCGCCGGGCGCGGGGTGGAAAAAGCCCCTTGAATAAGAACAAAAACAGACCAATCTCTGCCCCTAGCAGGAGAGAGCCATATGCCATACGCCCATTCCGACAAATCCATGCCCATGATGGCCGACCGCGCGCCGCAGCAGCGTCCCAAGCTGGAAGGCGGGCGGAAATTTGTCATGCACACCGAGTTCGATCCCGCGGGCGACCAGCCCACCGCCATCAAGGAACTCTCCGAAGGTGTGCTGGAGGGCGAGCGCAATCAGGTGCTGCTGGGCGCCACCGGCACCGGCAAGACCTTTACCATGGCGAAGGTGATCGAAGAGACCCAGCGCCCGGCCATTATCCTTGCCCCCAACAAGACGCTGGCGGCGCAATTATACGGCGAATTCAAAGGTTTCTTTCCCGAAAACTCGGTCGAATACTTCGTCTCCTTCTACGACTATTACCAGCCGGAGGCCTATGTCGCGCGCTCTGACACCTATATCGAGAAGGAAAGCCAGATCAACGAACAGATCGACCGGATGCGCCACTCAGCGACCCGTGCGCTGCTGGAACGGGACGATGTGATCATCATCGCGTCGGTCTCCTGCATCTACGGCATCGGTTCGGTCGAGACCTATTCGGCGATGACGCAGGACCTGAAGGTCGGCGACGAATATGACCAGCGGCAGGTGATGGCCGATCTGGTTGCCCAGCAGTACAAGCGCAACGATCAGGCGTTTCAGCGCGGCTCCTTCCGGGTGCGCGGCGATTCGCTGGAGATTTTCCCGGCCCACCTTGAGGATCGCGCCTGGCGGCTGTCCTTCTTTGGCGAGGAGCTGGAAGGCATCACCGAGTTCGACCCGCTCACCGGGGAAAAGACCGGCAGCTTCGACCAGATCCGGGTCTATGCGAATTCGCATTACGTGACGCCGAAGCCAACGCTGAAACAGGCGGTGATCTCGATCAAGGAAGAGCTGAAAATGCGGCTCGACCAGCTGGTTGGTGAGGGCAAGCTGCTGGAGGCGCAGCGGCTGGAACAGCGCACCAATTTTGACATTGAAATGCTGGAGGCCACCGGCCATTGCAACGGGATCGAGAATTATTCGCGCTATCTGACGGGCCGCGCGCCGGGCGAGCCGCCGCCGACCCTGTTTGAATTCATTCCCGACAATGCCATTGTTTTTGCGGATGAATCCCATGTCTCCGTGCCGCAGATCGGCGGCATGTACAAAGGCGACCATAGGCGCAAATTCACCCTCGCGGAACATGGTTTCCGCCTGCCATCGTGCATGGACAACCGTCCCCTCAAATTCGAGGAATGGGACGCGATGCGCCCGCAGTCGGTGTTTGTTTCCGCCACGCCCTCGGCCTGGGAAATCGAACAGTCCGGCGGCGTCTTTGCCGAGCAGGTGATCCGCCCCACCGGCCTTCTGGATCCGCAGGTGGAGATCCGCCCGGTCTCGATGCAGGTGGATGATCTGCTGGACGAGGTGCGCCGTGTCACCGCCGATGGGTTCCGCACCCTTGTGACCACGCTGACCAAACGCATGGCCGAGGACCTGACCGAATACCTGCACGAACAGGGCATCAAGGTGCGCTACATGCACTCCGACATCGACACGCTGGAGCGGATCGAGATCCTGCGCGACCTGCGGCTTGGCGCTTTTGACGTGCTCATTGGCATCAACCTGTTGCGCGAAGGTCTGGATATCCCCGAATGCGGATTGGTCGCGATTCTCGATGCCGACAAGGAGGGTTTCCTGCGCTCGGAGACCTCGCTGATCCAGACCATTGGCCGCGCCGCGCGGAACGCCGAGGGCCGCGTCATCATGTATGCCGATCGGATTACCGGCTCGATGGAGCGCGCGCTTGGTGAGACCAACCGCCGCCGTGACAAGCAGATCGCCTATAACCTTGAACATGGCATCACGCCTGCGACGGTGAAAAAGAACGTCGAGGATGTGCTGGCCGGTCTTTATGCGGGCGATGTGGATATGAACCGCGTGACCGCAACCCTCGACAAACCGATGCACGGCGCCAATCTGGAGGCCCATCTGGCCGGGCTGCGCGAACAGATGCGCAAGGCGGCGGAGAACCTGGAGTTCGAGGAGGCAGCCCGGCTGCGCGACGAGGTCAAACGGCTGGAAGCGGTGGATCTGGCGATTTCCGACGATCCGCTGGCGCGGCAGTCCGCCGTCGAAGCCGCATCGGAGGCGGCGGTCAAATCACGGGGCCGGTCCACTGCGGGCAAGGCCGGGACACGGGCCTATCGCGGCAAATCGCAGAAGAAATTTTCATAGGCGCCCACCGCTGCGGCGCGGCCTCGGCCCGGTCCGCAGCACCGGCGACCGGATAGGGGTCCAAAACGAAAATACCCCCCGCAAATGCGGGGGGCAGTGAATGCCGGGTCACAGGCGGACTGGCATTAGTTGGATTCGGCGGCAACTTCGTCAGCAGCGTCTTCCGGCGGGGTCACTTTCAGACCGGGCACCGAGATTTCGGCTTCTTCCATGGTCACATCAACGTCGGGAACCTTTACGGTGGCGGTTTCCTCGGTGATGGAGACGGAACCGACTTCGGCATCAAATTTCGGCAGGTTGCCACCTTCGACGCTGACATCCACGTCAGGCAGGCTTGCCTCTTCGGTCTGGTCGACGTCGACCATGTAGATGCCGACCGCAATGGCGATTACAGCAACAATACCCATAATAATTCCGGTAGCGGTTTTCATAGCGTGGTTCCTTTCAGATTGCGATACATCTCAGTGATGGTTCGAGAAGCAAACAATCCACCTCACAAAAAGGTTCCCAAAAATTTTAGCGGAACCTTTCTGGCGTCTGAAAGGTTGAGCAGACAGAACAAAATTGATGGAGAGAGAAAATGGGTTACAGTCTTCTTGGTCTGCTTATTCTTATCGCTGACCTCTACGCGATCTACCAGGTCCTGACATCCGGCGCATCGACCGCAGCCAAGGTGATCTGGACACTTGTCATCCTGGTCCTGCCGGTGATCGGCCTGATCGCATGGCTGATCGCAGGCCCACGCGGCAGCAAAGCACATATCTAACAGGGCGTTAGACAATGCCCCGGCAGCCAGATCATGGCGCTGGGGCATTTTTTTATCTGCACTAACTGGTGCGGCAGGCTGCCCGCGCATCTCACCAGACAGCTATGAATAAACCGCCCTTATTTGCAAAAGGCGGTTTTCTGCATTTTTTAGATCAGAAATCAAACAGGTCCTCAAGAAAGCCACCCCGTTTTTTCTTGTAGCGTTTTTCCGAATAATGCCGGTCTGAATCGCGTTTTTCAGGGCGATAGCTGTCCTGCTGCCGGGGCTGCGGCTGCGGCGCTGGCTGGCTGGACCGTTCGATGATTTTATCCAATTCACCGCGATCAAGCCAGACACCCCGGCATTGCGGACAATAGTCGATTTCCACACCGGCCCGGTCGGTCATTACCAGCTGGGCGCCGTCAATTGGACATTGCATCGTTTTCTCCTCGCTAAACCTGATTGCAATCCAAGTGGGGTCGGCTGCCGCGCGGGACAAGCCTGTCGGCGACGAATTGCTGGCCTCGCGTCAAAAAACCGCAAGTCTCAGCGCACGACATGCACCGCACAGGCCGCGTGGCGCACCACCTGCGTGGCGGTCGATCCCAGCAGCAGGTCCTGCATCCCCGGCCGGTGCGAGGCGATGATGATCAGGTCGGGTGCGTTCTGTTCGGCCCAGTCCAGAATCGAGCGACCGGAATGGCCATCAATCAGCAGCCCGGTCGCGTTGGGCAATGTCTGGGCCAGACCGTCCAGCTCAGCCTGAAGCGCCTTGCGGGTGCCCTCCAGATAATCGATCGGCATATAGGAAATCGCATAGGCCGGCACCTGTTCAACCACATGCAGAAGGGTGATCCGGGCCTCTGGCGTGGCCAGCAGCCCCGCCAGCTTTAGCGGGGCGCTCACATCGCGGTCGGGATCAAACGAAATCGGGACAAGAATATTATGATACATTTGCGGTCTCCTCTGTCTGCGGCACCCCCATCATGAGGCCGCGCCCACCGGCCTGCCTTGATCGAGATCAGCCGCGTACAACAGGGAAACGCACCAGAGATCAAAAGGTTGCGGCAACCTCATACATCACCGGTTCAAAACTGCGACAAAGCTCGTTGATCTTGCGATTGCGGTTGCGCATCTCGGTGCTGCGCAGCATGGCCATAAAATCCTCCCGCCGCCGCCACTGCGAATAATTGGCGATCCGCGTCTGGGCGTCATTCACATGCAGCCCGGCAGAGATAAAGCCCGGCTGATGCGAAATGAACTCCGCATAGGCTTCGGTCAGAGCATCCAGCAGATCCTGACAGGTGCCCGGCGTCATCTCAAAGGTGGTGATCACGGTTTGGGTTTCGGTATTGGTCGCTATCGTCGGCATGGCTTCCTCCGTTGTCCATCTCCAGCCTACGCCGGTTTGAGGAAATCCGGCAGAGGTTTTTGCCCGTTCCGGCAGGATCGCCGATCCTTGTCCAACAGACGCATAAAAAGAGTGGTCAAAAATAAAATCAACTTTAAAGTGTTTTTATGCCGCACGGGTTCCTACGCTTACTGGCTGTCCTTGCCCTCTGCCTGATGCCGCTGGCCTCGGTTTCCGCCGGGGCGTGGTTACAGCAGGAGGGTCAGGGGTTCAGCGCGACCAGCCTGACGCTGCGCCGCGACCTTGCCGCGCTGAAAGGGCTGAGCGAGGGGCAGCGCCTGCCGGCAGAGATCGGATTTTACGGGGAATTTGGCCTGCATCCGCGCTGGACGCTCGGCGCCGATCTGAATGTCAGCCGCGGCAGCTCCGCCCATGCGCTGCTGTTTCTGCGCCACCCCCTACCCCGTCTGGGACAGGCAAATACCGCGGTGGAGCTGGCGCTGGGGGCCAATCAGAGCAGCGGGGTCTGGGCGCCGATGCAGCGGATCACCCTGTCCTATGGGCGCGGGTTCGACATCGCGCTGAAAGGCAGGCCGCTGTCGGGTTGGATCGCTCTGGATCTGGGTCATGAATGGCGCAGCAAGGGGCGGCAGCAGACCTGGAAACTGGATGCCACGCTGGGGCTGAACCGCCCCGGCAAGCTGGCGCCGCTGCTGCAGGTGGAAACCAGCAGGACAGCGGGCGCGCCGCTGTCCTTTTCCATCACCTCCAGCCTGCGGCTGCCACTGGCAAAGCGGTTCGGAAAGAGCGCGCCGGAGCTGGTGATCGGTCTCCAGCACAAGCGCGCCGAAACACGCGCGCTGGGGATCAAACTGGCGATCTGGCACCGGTTCTGACCCCCAGCGCTGCGGATCACCTGTCCACACGCACCGTTACCTGCACCGTGCCGCGCACCGCCTCCGGCCAGACCAGCTGGACCTGATCGCGACGGCTGCCGACGCGCAGCTTGGCATAGGGCATGGCATGGCGATCGGCGCCGCCGCCGAGCTCTACCGGGCCAATGGCGACGACGCTGTCGATGCCCCGTGCCTGACCGCGAAATGGCAGAGCATCCTGGGTGTCGACGGTCCAGGTCGTGGCCGCGCTGCCCTGCACATGTTCAATCCTGAGCGGGTTGGCCACCGCGGTTGAGACGTTGTGATAGGTGTTGCCCTCGTAGAAGATATCCCTGGTGCGGCTGAAATCGAGGTCGGAGAAGCTGGTATCGACCCGCTCTGCCCGGTCGATGGTGCCGTTGATGGAGCGGAATTTATTCCCCGACACGGTCATCCCGTTCAAAAAATGGCCGCTGCCATAAGGCTTTACCACGATGTAGCTGAACCAGGGGGCGACATCGCCGGACAGGAACACATTGTCGGTGATCGACAGGGCGCTGAAGGAGAAGCCGCTGGTGAAATCGGGGCGGGCATCGCGTTCATTGGTCCATTCGACAAAACAATTGTCGATGTAATTGTCCGACACGGTCGAGGCGCAATTGGTGCTGGTCAGGATTAGACCGGCGGTGCGGCTGCCATCGGCAACGGTATCGCCCTGAAAGAAGTGGTTGCCGGTCACCGTCTGGTTCTGGCCACCCAGCAATGCGAAATGGCGGAACTTGGTGGCGCGATTGTTGCGCAGCTTGGCATCATTGGCGTTAACGTTCAGCGCGATGGATTGCCGGGCGCCGACATTCAGCGGCTCTTCATCGGACAGGAACTGGCAATTGTCGATCAGGATACCCTGACAGCCGGATCCGATGGAGGTGATGCCGCGGTTTCGTGGCCGCGAAATAAAGCAGTGGTCCAGGCTGAACACGGTGCCGGCCGGGGCCAGACGAATGCCGCTACAGCGCCCGTCGCACTGAATCTCGACCTCGGTCATGCCGAATTTACTGAGCGCGCTGAAGCCGCTGAAATCCAACATGTATTTGAAGTCGCGAAAGGTGTATTGCTGGGTGCCCACCGCATCATAAAGCGGCGCGGTCAGGGTCAGTTCGCCCGCGCCCACGTTCTTGTCCCGGACGTAGATTTCGCGCCCGACGCCGCTGCCTTCGACAAGCGCGCCAACGGGAATATTGGCGATATTGGCGACATTTGTCAGCTTGCGGGATGCGCTGGTGCTATAGGTTGCCTGAGCGGTGATGGAATCGGTGTCCCAGGCGGCATTGGCAGCAGCCTCCAGCTGGCCGTTGCGGATCACCCGGCGGGTCGCGTAGCTGGTCTTGTTGGGGACCGCCGCCTGCATATCGACGGGTCCGCGCAGGGTCACCTTGCGCCCGCACAGATCCAGCGATTCATGATCGGCATTGTTCAACAGCGCCTGAAACGCCTTCTTGAAGCCCAGTTCCTCATCCCCGAAAGCCGCGGCATAGCTGGGGAAATCGAAATTGCGGGTCAGCAGCAGCATCCGGCTGGTGGGCATGCGGACGGTGCCTTCAAACTGGACCTCATGGTTCATCGACACGGTGCTGCCGAGGTAGAATTCCCCCGCAGGGACCAGCACACGACGGCCGGCGGCCGCGGCATCAGCCGCCTCAAAGGCGGCGGTATTGTCGGTGCTGCCATCACCGATTGCGCCATAGTCGGTCACATCCACCAGGCTGATCATATTGCGCAGGAAGACCCCGGTGACATCGCGTACCTCGATATCATCGACCCGCACCACGCCGCCATTTGGCCCGATCAGATCCAGCCCCACATGGGCAAAGCGCCCCTCAAGCCCCCAGGCCATATCGACGCCATTGCGGCTGCCGGTGCCGATAATGGCCGATATCTCAACCACTTTTCCGTAGGTCGACAGGCTGGTGCCCGCCCCGGTCTCGACCACGCCGCCCAGATGACCGCCGCCCGACTGCCCGGCCCAGGCCGCGATGCGAACGGTTGGCAGGGCACCGCTGACCGCCTTTACCCGCGCGGTGACCTGCAAATAGCAGCCCGGCGTCAGCATGGTGCGGGTCATATTGCGCAGTTTCTGCACCGAAGCGGTCTTTTGCAGTTCAAGACAGCCGCCGAAATCGGCATCCGCCGCGACAAAGGCCGCATTGGCCGCGCCCTGATAGGTGTCCGACCCCGGTGTGCCATTGCCGCTGGACCAGTTGTTGAGCCCCTCGGCAAAGGCCGGGGGCATCAGCTCTACGCCGTCAGTGATCGCTATGTTCATCAGTCACCCTTTCTAATACCGCCGTTTCCGGCTGATCAGGCCGCAGCCCGGTTCACTCAGGGAAAGGGTTGTAAAGGACGGGGTTTAACGCGCCCTCAGAGGGGCGTTCGCAGGGTATGCACCGGGGGGAAAGTCAGGCGATGGATCAGGTCGCGGGCGCATCCTCCGTCAGCAGCTGAACGGCGTTGATCTTCCAGCCGGCCGGGGTCTCAACCATCTGATAATCCAGAAGATGTACCCGCCCCTCGGGATCGGTGATCATCACCCGCTGCCACAGGCCACCGGCCACGGTGCGCAGCCCCAGATAGCGCACCTCATCCGGTTGCCAGACCATCGGGTAGCCCGACTGCACCATCTGTGCAAATCGCTCAGAATTGCCGAACAGCCCCTGAATCATCGGCGACGCATGGGCAAAGGCGGCCTCGGAATCACGCCTGAGAAAGGCGGCGATCTGATCTGCGATCACCCCGGTTATCGCGCTATCGCGCCCCTCGGCGGCACCCGGAACCGGCAGCGACAACAGGGCGACAGAAACACTCATCAACAAAAACTTGCGCATGGCAGATCTCCTCTGATGCCCCTGTCAGCTAGCCCCGGCGCGGGCGCGGTCAATCACCGCTGCCTGTTTTGCCGCGCCGCTGCGCCCTGCGCGAAACAAAAAGGGCGCCCGTTACAGGCGCCCTTCCGTTGACATATGGCTGCGGGGTCAGACCAGCTCACCCGCCAGCGCCTGATCAATCAGCGTGATGGTGTCCTCGACCCCGTAAAGGGCGATGAACCCGCCGAAACGCGGCCCCTGCGTGGCGCCCAGCAGCACCTCGTAGATGGCCGAGAACCAGGCGCGCAGCGGCTCGAACCCGTGGATCTTGCCGATGGCAAAGACAACGGATTGCAGGAATTCCTCATCCGCGAAATCGGCCTCGGGCAGCGGGTCGGTGCTGCCTGCGATCTCGTTCTTCTTGGCAATCGCGGCCAGCGCGGCTTCGGGCGATTTCAGCGCATCCGCCAGATCCTGAAGCGCCGCACGCTCCTGATCGGTGGGCAGGCGATAGGTCTTTGCCGGTTTCACGAAATCGTTGAAATAGGCCACCGCAAAGCCCGCCGCCTGATCCATGGTCGGATTGCTCTCTGGCGTCGCGTCGGGGGCGTATTTGTTGATGAAGCCCCACATGGTTGCCTTGTCCTCGGCGCTGGAGGCCGAAGCGAGGTTCAACAGCATCGAGAATGGCACCACCATATCCGACTGCGGCACATCGCCTGCGTGGATGTGCCAGACCGGGTTGTTCAGCTGTCCCTTCAAATCCTGGGTGTGATAGGCGCGCAGCTGCTGGTGGTATTCGTCCACCGCCTTGGGGATCACATCGAAGTGCATCCGCTTCGCCGTCTTGGGCTTCAGATACATGAAATAGGCCAGGCTCTCGGTCGAGGCATAGGTCAGCCATTCATCAATGGAAATCCCGTTGCCCGAGGTCTTGGAGATCTTCTGACCGTTGGCATCGAGGAACAGCTCATAGGTGAAATGCTCCGGCGCCGGGACGCCCAGCACCCGGCAGATGCCATCATAGATCGGCGTATTGGTGGAGTGATCCTTGCCGTACATCTCAAAATCAACGCCAAGTGCCGCCCAGCGGGCGCCGAAGTCGGGCTTCCACTGAAGTTTCACGTTGCCGCCGGTCACCGGCAGGGTCCATTCCTTGCCGTCCTCGTCATCAAAGGTGATGGTATAGGTCTCGGCGCAGACCTTCTTCATCGGCACATAGAGCACGCGGCCGGTGTCCGGGTGGATCGGCAGGAAGATCGAATAGGTCTGACGGCGCTCTTCGCGCAGGGACTTCAGCATGATCGCCATGATGTCGTCGTATTTGTCGACGGCGCGCTTCAGGATCTCGTCGAACTGACCGGAGCCGTAGAATTCGGTGGCCGAATAGAACTCGTACTCAAAGCCGAAGGTATCAAGGAACCGGCGCAGCATGGCGTTGTTATGATGGCCAAAGCTCTCGTATTCGCCAAAGGGATCCGGCACCGAGGTCAGCGGCTTTTGCAGGTGGTCCTGCAGGCTGTCGGCATTTGGCACGTTGCCGGGGATCTTGCGCATCCCGTCGAGATCATCCGAAAAGCAGATCAGCTTCGTCGGAATATCCGAGATCACCTCGAAGGCTTTCTTGATCATCGTGGTGCGGGCCACCTCGCCAAAGGTGCCGATATGCGGCAGGCCGGAGGGGCCATAGCCGGTTTCGAACAGGACATAGCCCTTTTCCGGCGCGCCCTTGGCATAACGTTTGAGAACCCGGCGGGCTTCTTCAAACGGCCAGGCTTTGCTCTTCAGAGCTTCTTCGCGCAGATCAGACATCATGTTCTCCATCGGCAACCGGAGGTGGCTCCGGTCGGACTGCTAGCCCCCCGTCTGCGGCGCTGTCTCGGGCGCCGGTGACTGCGGGCGGCTCACCACTGCCGGGCGCCCCATGCACCCGGTCGGCCTCACCTATGGTGAGCGGCGATACGTGTCAAGAAACCGCAGTGTTTCAGCACCAGAATAGCGCCCCAACAGCGCCCAAACGGCCCCAATGTCGCGCGATTTGCGCGGTCCCGGCGGGCGATCCCGCAGCGGCCTGCATTCTGCTGGCCCCTCACCCCGCCCCCGCCTGCTGCGCGCCCCTAGCCGCACCGGTGAAGAGCGGGAGGCGGCAGCGGATTTCACCCGGTGACGCATTGACCCGTTGATTGGGCCGGGGGGGATGCCTATTCTTGTTCACGAACCCGTGCCAATTTACTGGAATCCCACAATGAACACCCAGACCGCCCACCCCTTTACCCCGCAGGATTGCCTCGTTGCGCTGATGGTGGCGGTCTCGGCCTCGGATGAGAATATCCGCACCGCCGAGCTGGTGAAAATCCAATCCGCCGTCAACATGCTGCCGGTCTTTGCCGATTACGACATCGACCGGATGAACCGCACCTCGCAGACGGTGTTTGACCTTTTTGAGCAGGAGGACGGGCTGGATGCGCTGTTCGGCCTGATCCGCGAGGATCTGCCCGAGCGGCTGTTTGAGACCGCCTATGCACTGGCCTGCGATGTGGCCGCGGCTGATGGCAGCCTTGCCGAGTCGGAGCTGCGGCTGCTGGAAGAAATCCGCTATGAGCTGAACATCGACCGGCTGCACGCCGCCGCCATCGAGCGCGGCGCCCGCGCCCGCCATATGGTCTGAGGCAGGCACCACGGCAGCACCGGGCGCGAACGCCACAAAATATCCGCTGCCGGGGCCAGAGAACGGCCGCGAACACTCACGCGCTCAAGGGGCCGCGAGGCGGGGGGCTTCCCCGACCTCAGCCACATGTCGCTAAATTGCCTGTTGTCTAGATGCCGGTGAATTCTGGGGCCATGACCTGGCTTATCAGACCACCGGTGTTCACCGCGTGATAGATGGACCGGGGCGGGCGGGCCGCACCATCCACGCTGCGGCACACCCAGCTTTTTGCTTCCATTGATTTCAATGACTGCGACAGGGCCCGATCCGTTATTGTCGGCAGGTTTCGCTTGATGTCGCTGAAATGACTTGGTCTGTGAAGCGTTGTCAGAACCGGCAATGTCCATGACCGGCGCAGCAGGGGCCGGTCGTCCTCGCACGCGACATCGTGGATCTTGCAGGCGATGGCTGCGGCTGCCGCGCCTGATTGAGTGAGCCGAAATTCGGGGCGTAGCGGATGACCGTAGCCCGGATTGCGCTCAATCAGGCCAAGGTCAATCAAATGATCCATACTTTGCGCAAAGGCGGTCCGGCTGGCACCGGTCGCAGCCAGCAACGGCGCCTGCCGCCCGGCGATACCGGAACTGAGGCTCGACAGAATGGGCATCGCCCAGGCCCTGGATGTGATGTTGACAAGCGTCATTATGTCCATAAAGTATAGTTAGTATATTTTAGCTCATAAGGAAAGCCCATGTCACTCGTTTCAGTAGATCAAACCATCACCATCGCAATGTCGGTCAAGGATCGCCACGCCAGCGCCAAATGGTACGAAACCATGTTGGGCTTTGAGTTGCTCTATCATGCTGACGAGGCAGGCTGGTCCGAGGTTCAAACCAACACGCCCGGAGTCGCAATCGGCCTTGGCGAGCACACGAAGCCCGCGCCGGGAAACTGCGTCCCTGTCTTTGGCTGCGCTGATCTGGAGTCGGCCCGGCAGAAACTGGAACAGGCCAACGTCAAATTTGATGGTGAAACGGATGTGGTCGAAGGCATGGTCAAAACCGCGACCTTCTACGACCCCGACGGCAACGCGCTGATGCTCGCACAGGACTTGACCGGCGGTTAAAGCTGATCGGCCGGAGCCGTGGCAGAGCCGCAAACCAGGTAACGGGCCACGCCTGATACGCCCACGCCCCATTTGCATCTCCACGGCTCAGCTGCCGTAGACGCGGCCCCAGCGTTCGATCAGGCTCTGTTGCAGCTTTTTGGCGCGGCGGTTCCAGCTTTGCGCGCCTTTGGGGCGCTCGCGTTCGGCGCGGGGTATGCGTGCGCGGGCCTGCTGGTCGGCGCTGAATATGGCAAAGGCCAGCACGGTGCCGTCGGTCGCGGTCATGAAGCCGCCCAGACCCGATACGAAATTGAGCGTACCGGTCTTGGCGGTGACCTTGATCGGATGCGCTTTCAGCACGCGCCCCTTGCTGTCGCGCATCGGGAAGGATTTGAGCAGCGGTTTCAGCCGCCCGTCCCGATAGGAGGCCACCAGCGCGCTGACCATGTCATCCGGTGTGATCCGCGATGCCTCGCCCAGACCGGAATGATCCACCAGCCGGGTATTGGTCATGCCATAGGTTGCCGCAGCCCAGCTGTTCATCGCCGCCGCCGAATCCTTCAGCGCGCGCGGCCGGCCACCACGCGCCTGCGTTGCCGCCAGGCCGATCATCTCGGCCATCAGATTGTTGGAATATTTCAGCGTCGCCTTCAGCATCAGATCAAGCGGTGGGCTGTTGTGATGGGCCACCACCTGCCCCGAGGGCGGCGCGTTGGCCGGTTTCGGCGCGCCCAGCTTGATCCCGTTGGCGCGCGCCATGGTGCGGAACACATCGGCGGCATAGGCGCCCGGATGACGCACCGGCAGCCAGCGCGCGCCGCCTTTGCCCAGAGCCTGGCTGGCGACGGTCCAGTGATCGGTGTCGTTGCGTTCGGAATAGCTGTATACCGGCAGGCTGCGCTGCGCGATCTTCATCGTGGCAACGGAGACTTCTGGGCGATATTTCCCGGTGCGGGCATCCATGGTCACCGCCCAGCCCTGCCCTGCGCGTTTCCATTCGAAATGCACCCGGTTGTAATTGAGCGCGAGGCCAGAAATGGCCGGGCTGTAGCCGACGTGATCGGGCTGACCCGGGTCGATCGAGGCGATCTGCGGCAGCGCCCCCTCCCAGATCCGGAAGGCACCACGCACCTCGCGGACGCCGGCCGCCTTCAGCGCCTGCGCCAGCCGCGCGAGATTGTCGGTGTTGAGCATCGGGTCGCCGCCGCCCACCAGCACCAGATCGCCGCCGACCACGCCGCCGCTGATCCCGCCGGTGGCCACAATCTGCGTGGTAAAGCGATGGTCCGGCCCCAGCGCATCGAGCGCATAAAGAGCGGTCAGCGCCTTGGCGACGCTGGCCGGCGGCAGGGCCGACGCGGCGCCCTCGGCTTCAAGCCGCAGTCCGCTTTTGACGTCCGCCACGGCGCAGGCAATCTGCCCAGAGAGGCCCGCGCGCGCCAGGAGCCCCTTCAGCCCGCCGCCGGCGCTGATCAGGCTGGCAGGATCCCGTGCCACCGGGCGCAGAGAAACAGCCGGCGCATTGGCCAGGGCTGTCTGCGCCGCCACCGAGGCAAGGCCGGAGGTCAGAAAAAATCGTCGCGAAATCATATCAGCAATAGTCTACTCAAAACCCCTACAATTCTGCAAACATGCGGCAGGTTATTATGCCGCAGCCCGACAGCCCCCGACCGCAAACTGGCGGCTTTTCTTTGACCGAGCCGCCTGCTACCGCTGACGCGATGGTACGGGCAGTGATGATCATGTTTGTCGCCATGTCAATGATCCCTGCCGGGGACCTTTGCGGGAAACTGCTCACATCGGGCGGTCTGGCGACACCGGGATTCGTGGCCTGGTCTCGATTTGCAATCGGCACAGCGATGGTGGCGCCGTTTGCCTTGCGCAGTGCCTATCCGCTGCTGGCCGACTGGCGGCTGTGGCTGCGCGCGGCGCTGCTGAGCGGCGGTATCCTGTCGATCCAGATCGCATTGAAGACCGAACCGCTGGCAAATGTGTTTGCCGCCTTTTTTGTCGGGCCGATGGTTAGCTATGTGCTCTCCGTCCTGCTGCTGCGCGAACCTGCGACGCTGGCGCGCAGCCTGCTGATGGCGCTGGGATTCTGCGGCGTGCTGCTGGTGGTGCGGCCCGGGCTGGGGGGCTCGGTCAATCTGATCTGGGCGGTTCTGGCGGGGGTATTCTACGGCGGATTTCTCACCACCTCGCGCTGGCTGTCGCATCTTGGCACGCCGCTGCAGCTGAGCCTGACCCAGCTGTCGATCAGCGCGCTGCTGACGCTGCCGCTGGGGCTGACCGCCCTGCCCGCGCCTGGACTGGCGACTGCGGCGCTGACCTTTGGCAGTGCGGGGTTTTCGATGCTGGGCAATCTGCTGCTGCTCTTTGCCTATGCGCAGGCACCCGCGTCACGGCTGGCACCGCTGGTCTATTTCCAGCTGATCGCCGCCGTCTCGCTCGGCTGGCTGGTCTTTGATCAATGGCCTGATGTGCTGACCTGGGCCGGTCTGTGTGTGGTCATCAGCGCCGGTCTGGTCTCAGCGCGGCTGCGTCGCTGACCAATCGCCACGCGCCCGGATCGCGCTTGAGCTGATATTGACCATCGGCACATTCACAAAACACCAGGCCGGGGCCTCGGCATGGGCCAGCAGACGGCTCTGCCCACCTTTCAGCCGATACGGTGCATAAAGCCGCGCGGCAGGCGACAGCCGCGCCGAGATCCGCTCACCCGGTCGCGCCAGCACTCCGACGGGTACGGTGTCCAGAATCTGCCGCCAGTCTTTCCAGCGGTGGAAATCGGCCAGATTATCCGCCCCCATCAACCAGACAAAGCGCACGCCGGGATGGCGCTGCCGCAGCAGGCGCAGCGTCTCGGCCGTGTAGCAGGTGCCGACATCGGCCTCGATCCCGCTGATCTGCACACGCGGATGGTCCATCAGCGCCCGCGCGGCGGCAATCCGGCGGTCAAGCGGCGCTGGCGGATGCGCCTTAAGCGGATTGCCGGGCGACACCAGCCAGACCAGCTGATCCAGCCCAAAGCGTTTGAGCGCTGCCAGCGAGATGGCACGATGCCCCTGATGCGGTGGATCAAAGGACCCGCCCAGAAGGCCAACAGTGGTACCGGGCGGAATATGGGGCAAGCGGTGCATCATGCCTGCCTTGATGCACATAGTTGAAAGAGAGATCAATCAGCTGTTGCAGGCTCTGGTTGCGAAACTGTGAAAGCCGCCCCGCCAGTCTTTGCGATCATGGCGGCAGGCGTGCACGCCCCGCGCCCCCGCCCCTGCATCCCGCATTGCCCCCGCCTTTCCCATCCGCTATCACACCAGCCAGCAAATTCCCCCCTTACACGGAGCTGTCTCATGGCTGCCTATCAATACGTCTACCACATGCAGGGGGTCTCCAAGACCTACCCCGGTGGCAAGAAATGCTTTGAAAACATCCACCTGTCCTTTCTCCCCGGTGTGAAAATCGGTGTTGTCGGCGTCAACGGCGCCGGTAAATCAACGCTGATGAAGATCATGGCCGGGCTCGATACCGATTTCACCGGTGAGGCCTGGGCCGCCGAGGGCGCCAAGGTTGGCTATCTACCGCAGGAGCCGAAGCTGGACGAAAGCCTGACCGTGCGTGAAAACGTCATGCTGGGCGTCGCCGGGAAAAAGGCCATTCTTGATCGCTACAATGAGCTGGCGATGAACTACTCGGACGAGACCGCCGAGGAAATGGCCGAGCTGCAGGACAAGATCGACGCCGAGAACCTCTGGGATCTGGACAGCCAGATCGACGTCTCGATGGAGGCGCTGCGCTGCCCGCCGGATGATGCCGAAATCGCCAACCTGTCTGGTGGTGAGCGCCGTCGCGTGGCCCTCTGCAAGCTGCTGCTTGAAGCCCCCGACATGCTGCTCCTTGACGAACCGACCAACCACCTTGATGCGGAAACCATCGCCTGGCTGCAACAGCATCTCATCGACTACAAGGGCACTATCCTCTGCGTCACCCACGACCGTTATTTCCTGGATGACATCACCGGCTGGATCCTCGAGCTGGACCGGGGCCGCGGCATCCCCTACGAGGGCAATTATTCCAGCTGGCTGGAACAGAAGGCCAAACGTCTGGAGCAGGAAGCGCGCGAAGACAAATCCAAGCAGAAGACGCTGGAGCGCGAATTGGAATGGATGCGTCAGGGCGCCAAGGCGCGTCAGGCCAAATCCAAGGCCCGGATCAACGCCTATAACGATCTGGCCAGCCAGTCCGAGCGCGAGAAACTGACCCGCGCCCAGATCGTCATCCCCAACGGCCCGCGTCTGGGGTCCAAGGTGATCGAGGTCTCGGGCATCTCCAAACATTACGGCGACAAGCAGCTGGTGGAGAACCTGTCCTTTGACCTGCCCCCCGGCGGCATCGTCGGCGTGATCGGCCCCAACGGTGCGGGTAAATCGACCCTGTTCCGGATGCTGACCGGCCAGGAACAGCCCGATGAGGGCAGCGTCAGCTATGGCGATACCGTGAAACTGTCCTATGTCGACCAGTCGCGCGACGATCTGAACGACAATGACACCGTCTGGGAAGCCATCTCCGGCGGCGCCGAGATCATCGAGCTGGGTGACGCGCAGGTCAACTCCCGCGCCTATTGCTCGTCGTTCAACTTCAAGGGCGGCGACCAGCAGAAGAAACTGTCGCTGCTGTCGGGCGGTGAGCGCAACCGGGTCCATATGGCGCGGCTGCTGAAAGAGGGCGGCAACGTGCTGCTGCTTGACGAACCGACCAACGATCTGGACGTCGAAACCCTGCGCGCGCTGGAAGACGCACTGGTCGATTTCGCCGGCTGCGCCGTGGTCATCTCGCACGACCGTTTCTTCCTCGACCGGATCTGTACGCATATTCTGGCCTTTGAGGGCGACGCCCATGTGGAGTGGTTCGAGGGCAACTTCGAGGACTACGAAGAAGACAAGAAACGCCGCCTGGGCCCCGACGCGCTGGAGCCCAAGCGTCTGAAGCACAAGAAGTTCGTGCGATAAGTGTGCTTCAGGGGGTGATGCGATACCAGCTCACCCCCTGAAGTCTTCAAATCACTCCTTCCCAAAAAGGCTTATTCGGCGTCGTCCTCTTAATAGAGGCCGGCGTCGCCTCTTATCCGGCTTCCCAGGTCGTCGTGTTCCCTTTGTCGGAACCAACCCGTTCCCACAGCCGCCATGACCCCGGCATAATTTGAACAAAATTAACCCTATTCTGAGATTTGCCGGGGCCTGTGCCCGTCGGCGAACCACAGAAGGGTGAGAGCATGGCAGGAATCGGGATCTTGGTAGGCGTCATTGGCGGGCTGAATGCGGCCGTATTGGGCTATACGCTGATCGGCCTGTCCTTCGGCATGAGCCTGCTGCTCTATCCGCTGTTCGGAGTGCCCTCGGCGATGCTGGCGATCCTGCTGCTGTGGACGCAGAAGGCCGCCCGCAATACGCTGGCGGACAAGGCCGGGGACAAGCGGGCGCACGGAGCACATCAGGGGCTGTCGGCGAAACCCGCGCGGGCCTGATTTCCGCCGCAGCCGACCACTCCACGGGTCAAATCCGTGCGATATGCGCACCAGAACAGCCCGTCGCGGCCATAATGCCAGAATAAGCTGCAACACATACCAATATACTCGCCATCTGACCGTAAGACATATTGATTGCATCGCCTGTTTCAGGGCAATTTCCCCTCAGTTGAGTGAGGGTGATATGGCTTGGTTGGCGATGTTGACGAGTACCGGTGTGACGATGATGGTCACGGTGATATACTATGTGGCGTACAACCTGCCCATCTGGGGGCTTCTTCTGCTCTATAGTGGCATCAGCAGCCTGCTTGGCGTCGGCCTCACCGTGGCGCTGGTTCTGAAAAACGGCGGCTTCCCGCGCAAACGCCCAGAGCAAAATTCGCAGGATACATCAATTTGACACCTTCCACACGCGCAGCGAAGATCGCGCATCCATCTGATATTTTCAATAGAAATCAGAGTATTACACATAATACAGCAGATCCCATCACCTGCGCCACCCCCGATGTTAACCAAATTTAAAGACAATTTGAGCTATCTTGCTCGAACACAGAGAGTTGCACTCTGCCTGAAAAATTGTAGATTAAATGCGACTCAACCTAAGAGGTATAAACATGGCATGGATCGGGATCATTGTCGGTACTTTTGCAGGGATTTTCTCTGCGGTCGCCGCCTATACCCTCTATGCGCTGCCACTTTGGTATAGTTTGCTGCTCTACCCCACCGTTGGCACAACCGCCGCCATTGTGACCATGCTTGCAATGCTGCATCTGCCGCCGGGTCTGCGCCCGATGATGCCGCCGGACGGGGATGAAACCCACCGCATGGCCTGAGCCGACCGCAGGACCTGAGCCAACCGCAGGGCCAAAGCCCCCTTATCCGCGTTTCGATATCAGCCGAGCCTCCGGCTCATCCCTTCGCCCAGCTCACGATCTGGCCTGCGCGCAGGGCGCCTGCCTGCCGTTTCTGTTCCTTGCCGCGCACAAAGCGGACAAGTGTCGGGATCCCCTTGATCCGGTAGCGTGCGCCGGTGGACTGATGGGTCTGGGTGTTCAGCTTGACCAGCCGCACCTGTCCATGCAGCGTTTTTGCCGCCTTGGCATAATCCGGGGCCATCATCTTGCAAGGACCACACCAGGGCGCCCAGAAATCCACCACCAGCGGCAGGTCATCCTGCGCGGCGGCCTTTTGCAGGGTCGCCGGGTCGACATCGACCGGCGTCGAGGGGATCAGCGCAGCCCCGCAGGTGCCGCATTTGGGGCCGGCGGCAAGACGGTCCTCGGGCACGCGGTTCAGCTGGGCACAGCTGAGGCAGGTCAGGGTCTTGGCACCCATGGGGCAATCTCTCCTTCGCATCACTGACCGCCGAGGCGGCGTGGAGCCTGTATTCAGGCCAGATATACTGGCCAGAGGCGGCAGGACAAGCCCTGCCCGCGCTGGTGCCCACCCGCTAGAAGGTGAGCTTGGCGCCCAGAATGACGCTATGCGAGCGCACGCTGGCATCGCCTGTGCGCCGGGGCAGGATCAGCGGCACAAAGCCATCGTTGAACAGGTATTCCGCCCCCAGCGTGACATTCGGGGCCAGCGCAACCTCCATCCCGAGGATGATCTGCGACATCGACTCCCATTCGGTGCCGGAGGCGCCTTGCCGCCCGTGGCTGGCGGAGAGTGAATAGACCGCCGGACGTCCCAGCACCTCCCCCCGGTAGCGCCCCTGCAGCGTCAGCGCGCTGACCTTGTGATCGGTGGCAGGCCAGCGGTCGGTGGTCTGGGTGAACTCGGCCATGACGTCGAAGCGCTCTGCGCTGAGGGTGGCGTGAATATCCCAAGCGCCGTTCCAGCCCCGGTCGATGCCGCTTCCGGGGGGATGATGGGCAATGGTGCTGTCGTAGATCGTGCCGCGCAGAAAACCGGCCCCCAGTTTCAGCCCCATACCATTGGCCAGCGGAATGCGATGGGAGGCGTTCAGCGCGTAATTGGTGTAGTGATCATCGTTCTTCGGGCTGCTGATCACCCGGTTGCCCCGGTGGTTGCGAATGATCGACAGCGCCAGTTCGGTACGCTCGGTGATATAACCGATCTCGATCAGCGGATCCTTGGTCTGGGCCCAGAAGTAATGGCTGTTATGGGTATGGGTGAAGGGCGCATAGCTGGCAAAATTGCCAAAATTCACCGTCTTGCGCCCAACCGCCAAATAAAAGGGCGAGCGGTCCAAATCACCAACCGCCAGCCAGGCCTTGCGCAGCTGGATGTCGTTCTGGCCGGGATATTCGACCTCGGTATATTCGCCCTGCACAACCGCTGTCAGCAGCGGGGTGGTGGCGGTCGCGATCAGCGAGATATCATTGATCACACCATAGGTATCGGTGGTGCCGCTGGTGTGGGTCGGCGGCAGCCGCGACAGGATCGGAAATTTGCCGGGCGTATTGGTGTTCTCATAGATCACCGTGCCTAAGAAGCGCCCGCCAAAGGTGATCCGATTGACCCCGAGCTGCCCCGATTGCCGCGCGCGCAGGGCAATGGCGACCTTGTTGGTCACATCTTCCTGACGGTCCAGCATCCGTTCTGAATAACGCAGTGAGGTGGCGAGAAACCCCGCATCTTCCTGAGCCTCAACCCGGTCCGCAGCCGCGAGGCCGACAGCCATAATCAGCGCGGTCACTGCCGCGCGCCCCCCAAATGAAACAGTCACAATGGTTACTCCAGTATACCCCCGACAAACCGCCAGACGGGCTGTAAACAGCCACCGGCCGGTTTCGGACGGGATCGCAGACCTGAAACGCAGAAGCCGAGAATAGCCCCTGTCCGGGCCTGAGACCTCCGGCAGAGCTGCCCCCGCAGCCGTGCCGACATGACGCCCTCAAACGAGAAACCCGCCGGAAATGACGGTGGATCAGAAACGCGATCCGATCACAGGATATCACAGCTTCGTGATATCACGAAGCCTGATTTGCCAATGTCCTATGGCCCATCAGGGCATCACGCTGTTGCACCAACGTCGCGCCGTCTGCCCGCATCTGTGGCCGTGTGGGCGCCGCTATTGACCGGATTGTTTGCGCACCGCAGACTGATGGCATCTGTTCCAAAACCGAAAGAGCCACGCATGTTGTCACGCCGCGCCTTTCTGGCCAGCTCCGCCGCCGCCTCTCTCTGGCCTCAGATCGGGTCAGCCGAAACGGCCTTTGACCCCACTCCGCAGGAGGTCCGCATCAAGAAGCAATTCGCCCCCGGGCAAATTCTGGTGCTGCCGCGATCCTATTACCTTTATTACGTGACAGAACCGCGCCGGGCGCGCCGCTATGGCGTTGGCGTCGGGCGAGCCGGTCTTGAATTCACCGGCACCGCCGTCATACAGGCCAAGAAAGAATGGCCAACCTGGCGCCCGACGGACGAGATGATCGAACGCGATCCGCGCAGCTATGCCCGCTTTGTCGATAATAAATACATCCAGCCCGGTGGCACTGATAACCCGCTGGGCGCGCGCGCGCTCTACCTGTTTCAGAACGGCATCGACACCTATTTCCGCATTCACGGCACCAATCAACCGCAAACGATTGGCCATTCCGTCTCCAACGGCTGCATCCGCATGACGAACGAGCATATCGTCGACCTCTACGAACGGGTGCCCTTGGGAACCGTGGTGACGGTGCTCTGATCAGGACCAGACCAAGGTGGCAGCGCGTGATTTGTTGGCGCATCGGCGCCAGCTTGCCTGTCCGGGTGCCAAGCCCCGCCGATGGCCATCCACAGCGCCTCTGGCAGCGCCAAACTGACAGGCACCCCCCGCTATAACACTTGCACCGAGAGGACATTGGCGACAAGATCGTTCCCGCAAGGTTACGCAGAACTCATCGCTGTCCTAGGAGGCTCGGTCATGAATACGCAATGACATTGCCGGGCTGTCGCATGTCGCGGACAGGGATTTAGAGTAAGACTGGGAGAAGAAGACGATGGCCACAGGCACCGTCAAATGGTTCAACACCACCAAAGGTTACGGTTTCATTGCACCCGATGCGGGTGGCAGCGATGTGTTCGTACATATTTCCGCCGTTGAGCGGTCGGGGCTGACCGGCCTCGCGGACAACCAGAAAGTGACCTATGAGCTGCAACCGGGCCGTGACGGCCGCGAGTCTGCGGTGAATATCGAGCTGGCCTAACCCGCCTACCCGAAGAAGATCAGCTGTCGGCCCCCTTTCGGGGCCGTCTTTTGTTGTGGCGCCCAGTCATCTGCCGCAGCACCTCTGCGGTCATCCCGTGGCGCCCCCGCGTCAGCGGTCCACCCTGGCCACCAGATCCAGCACCTTCGGGCCGATGGCCGCCACATTCAGCGCCACGCCTTTTGCGTTGGGGTGAATGCCGTCCTCCTGCAGATACGGCCCCGCCGCCTGCGGATCATTGCCGGTTGCCGCGCGGATCCCGGCAAGGCTGTCGTCATGCAGCAGCGCGCCATAGTCGCGCGCCAGCTCGGGGAAGATTGCGTCGAATTCTGCCTTGAAGTCGGCGCCATAGTTGCCCGGCGCCGCGATACCAACCAACAGCACCGGCACCGCATTGGCCTTGGCGACCTCCAGAATACGGACGAGATTGGCGCGGCTCTCAGCCGGGGCGATCCCGCGCAGCAGGTCATTGCCGCCCAATGCGACGATCAGCGCATCCGGCCCGTCGGCCAGCGTCCAGTCGATCCGCGCCGCGCCACCCGCCGTGGTATCGCCGGAGACACCGGCATTGATCAGGCGCACCTCAGCCCCCTGTTCCCCCAGCCAGCGCTGTAGCTGCGGCACCCAGCCCTGCCCCTGCGGCAGCCCGTAGCCCTGCACCAGGCTGTCCCCCAAAGCCGCCACCCGAACCGGATCGGCCTGCGCAACTGCGGCAGTTAATATAAAAATCAATCCGGCCATTATCTTGCGCATTGGTAGAAAGGCTCCATATCGAGAGTGATCCCAAAACAGGCGCGACGTCACATGCAGTCCAGCACGATCCCCCAGTCCGACCCTATCCTGAACCTCCAGCATGCGTCTTTGTCGCTGGTTGGCAATACCGGACCTGTCGAAATCCTGCATGACATCTCGCTCGCGGTCGAAAGCGGCGAGACGCTGGGCCTGATTGGTCCCTCCGGGTCGGGCAAATCCTCGCTGCTGATGGTGATGGGCGGTCTGGAACAGGCAACCGGCGGCACCGTCTCGGCGCTGGGGCAGGACCTGACCGCTATGGATGAGGATGCGCTGGCGCGGTTTCGCCGCGACAATATGGGTGTCGTGTTCCAGAGCTTTCACCTGATCCCCACCATGACGGCGCTCGAAAATGTCGCCACCCCGCTGGAGCTGGCCGGGCACAGGGATGCCTTTGACCGCGCGCAGGCCGAACTGGAGGCCGTGGGGCTCGGCCATCGTGCCGGTCACTTCCCGGCGCAGATGTCAGGTGGTGAACAACAGCGTGTGGCACTGGCACGCGCCCTGGTGACCCGCCCGCGGATCCTGCTGGCGGATGAGCCGACGGGCAATCTGGACGCCACCAACGGCGATGCGATCATGGACCTGCTGTTTGACCTGCGCGACCGCTATGGCGCGACGCTGATCATGGTCACCCATGCGCCGGAACTGGCGGCGCGCTGTGACCGGGTGATCCGGCTGCGCGATGGCCGTCTCGACCTTGCCGCCGCGCGCGAGGCCGCTGAATGAACAACTTGTCGCTGGCGACACGCTTTGCCATGCGGGAGCTGCGCGGCGGGCTGCATGGGTTTCGCGTTTTCCTGATCTGTCTGGCGCTGGGGGTGGCGGTGATTGCCGGGATCGGCTCGCTGCGCTCGGCGATTGAAACCGGGCTGAGCGAGGAAGGCGCGGTCTTGCTGGGCGGGGATGCCGAACTGGGCTTTACCTATCGGCGCGCCAGCCCAGAGGAACAGGCCTGGATGCAGGCCAATGCCCTGCGCCGCTCCGAGGTGATCGACTTCCGGTCGATGGCAGCTGTCGGTGAGGAACGCGCCCTGACGCAGGTGAAGGCGGTAGACAGCGCCTATCCACTGGTTGGCACGGTGCGGCTCTCGCCGGATCTGCCGCTGCCACAGGCGCTGGAGGGCGCCGGGGACCTGCCCGGCGGCGTGATGCAGCGTGTGCTTGCGGATCGGCTGGGCCTCTCTGTTGGTGACCGCTTTGCCCTTGGCACCCAAAGCTTTGTTCTGACCGCACTGCTGGAGAATGAACCGGATGCCGCCAGCGCGGGCTTCACGCTGGGGCCACGCACCATCGTTCGCAGCGCTGACCTGGCCCGATCCGGCCTGTTGCAACCCGGCACGCTGTTTTCCAGCAAATACCGGCTGACCCTGCCCGAAGGCACCGATCTGGAGCAGCTGAAATCCCGCGCCGAAGCCGAGCTGGACAACAGCGGTATGCGCTGGACCGACGCCCGTAACGGCGCACCGGGCATCGCCACCTTTGTCGAGCGGCTGGCCGGGTTTCTGGTGCTGGTTGGCCTCTCCGGGCTGGCTGTGGGCGGCATCGGCGTCTCAGCCGCCGTGCGCGCCTATCTGGCGGGCAAGACCGCGACCATCGCCACCCTGCGCACGCTGGGCGCCGACCGCCGGACGATCTTTCTGACCTATTTTCTGCAAATCGGGGCGCTGGCGCTGCTTGGTGTTGCGATTGGCCTCGTGATCGGCGGGCTGGCCCCGGTGCTGCTGGGGCCGCTGATTGCGGCGCAGCTGCCGTTTCCTGCGGTCTTTGGCATCTCGGTCCCGGCGTTAAGCGAAGCGGCGCTTTACGGGCTGCTGACGGCCTTTGTCTTTGCGCTCTGGCCGCTGGCCCGCGCCGAGCGGATCCGCGCTGCGGCGCTGTTTCGTGACGCGCTGGACAGCCGCAGCCGCTGGCCTGCCCCCCGCTATATCGTCGCCACGGCTGTCTCGGTGGCGGTGCTGATTGGTTCTGCCGCGCTGTTCAGCGGCGCGATTGAGCTGACGCTCTGGACCGCTGCGGGGCTGATCGGCGCGCTGGCGGTGCTGCTGCTGGCCGCGCTGGTGCTGGGCTGGATCGCCCGCCGCGCCGCGCCGCTGACCCGTGGATATCCGGCGCTTCGATGGGCGCTTTCGGCGATTGGCACCTCCCGCGATGGCGCCGTGCCGACCGTGCTGGCCCTGGGGCTGGGGCTGACCGTTCTGGCCGCGATTGGTCAGGTCGACGGCAATATGCGCCGCGCCATCGAAGGCAACCTGCCCGATGTGGCGCCCTCCTATTTCTTCGTTGATATCCAGCGCGATCAGATGCCGGATTTCCTCGCCCGCGTGGAGCAGGACCCGGCGGTTGAGCGCGTGCAGAGCGCACCGATGCTGCGCGGCATTCTCACCAACATCAACGGCCAGCCCGCAACCGAGGTGGCAGGCGATCACTGGGTCGTCCGGGGCGATCGCGGCATCACCTATGCCGCCAAACAGCCAGACACCACCCAGATCGTCGCGGGCGCGTGGTGGCCCGAAGAGTACACCGGCGCGCCGCAGGTCAGCTTTGCCCGCGAAGAGGCCGAGGAGCTGGGTCTCAACCTTGGCGACACGCTGACGCTCAACGTGCTGGGCCGCGACATTACCGCCACCATCACCAGCCTGCGCGAGGTCGATTTTTCCACGGCGGGCATGGGCTTTGTCATGGTGCTGAACGAAAGCGCGCTTGCAGGGGCCCCGCACAGCTATATCGCCACGGTCTATGCCGAACAGGAGGCCGAAGCCCAGATCCTGCGCGATCTCGCCAAGGCGATGCCGAACATCACCGCGATCCGGGTCCGCGATGCGCTGGACCGGGTGTCGGACCTGTTGCGGCAGCTCGCATCTGCCACCGCCTATGGTGCCGCGGCAACGCTGCTGACCGGTTTCATGGTGCTCATTGGCACCGCCGCCGCCGGCGAACCTGCCCGCCGCTACGAGGCGGCTGTGCTCAAGACGCTGGGCGCGCCGCGACGGCAGATCCTGATCAGCTTTGCGCTCAGATCGGTGTTTCTGGGCGCCGGGGCCGGCCTGGTCGCGCTGACGGCCGGAATGACCGGGGCCTGGGCCATCAACACCTATGTGTTCGAAAGCGATTATCAGGTGATCTGGAGCAATGCGCTGGCGATCATCAGCGGCGGCATCCTGACCACGCTGCTGGCCGGGCTGGCCTTTGCCTGGCGGCCCCTTCAGGTGCGCCCGGCCCGGATCCTGCGGGCCCGCGACTAGGCCACACCGCGGCCTCTGGGGCCGCGCTTGCGGGGCCGCAGCCACAACACCAGCCACGACGTCAGCCACGGCGGGCGGGCGCCAGAGCATCTCAGCTGGCGTAGCGCGCGCAGCCGGTCGAAACCGGCGATTGGAACAGGGCAAACAGCGCATCATTGTCGCAGACCAGCGCCTCCAGGGTGATCCCGTCCAGCGACCGGTAGAAGGCCTGCGCCGCATCGGTGAGGGCAATCCGCAGCCGACAGGCCGAAACCAGCGGGCAGGTATTGTCGGCATCGGCAAAACACTCAACCATCGGCACCGTGCCCTCGACCGCGCGAAAGACATCGCCAATGCCGATTTCCGTCGCGGGCCTGCCCAGCGACATGCCCCCGTTACGCCCGCGCTGCGTATGCAGATAGCCCAGCTGCGCCAACTGGTTGATCACCTGCGCCAAATGGTTCTCCGAGATATTGCAGCGCGCGGCAATTTCGGATTTGGTAACCAGGCGGTCCGCATGGGCTGCACAATACATCAACAGCCGCACTGCAATATTTGTCCGTTTCGTGATCCGCATGATCGCCCCTCCGAGGTGCCTTGTCGCAAGATCATGACATGGCCGCACAAAGGCCACTTTGACATGTATCAAAGCCGCACGCGCTTTCGCCTGACCCTGCCCCTGCCGGGTCCCGCTGCGCCGCCCGCAGGCAGCGCCGACGCAGGGCAAACGGTGGGCGACAGACCCCGCCTGCCTGTGGCGGTCAGCGCCGCTGAGACAGACATCGCCAGTCAGGAGATCTGAATGCCCGCCCCCGTTTCCCCAGCCCCCTATTTCTTTGGCTACGGCAGCCTGGTGAACACGCGCACCCATGGCTACGGTCAGGCCCGCCCCGCGCGGCTCAGCGGCTGGCGCCGGGCCTGGGTGCATACCGATCTGCGCCCGGTTGCCTTTCTCAGCGCCGTGCCCTGTGACAGAACCACCATCGACGGGCTGATCGCCGAGGTGCCGGGGGCCGACTGGGCGGCGCTTGATGACCGCGAATTTGCCTATGAACGGCTGCCTGCCAGCGGCGCGGTCCAGCATGATCTGAACCCGGAGACGGATATCGCGGTCTATGCGGTGCCCGGCCACAGCCAGCGCGCGGCCAGCCTGCGCCATCCGATCCTGCTCAGCTATCTCGACGTGGTTATTCAGGGCTATCTGGACGTCTTCGGCGCCGATGGTGTCGCCGCCTTCGTGCGCACAACCGATGGCTGGGACGCGCCGATCCTGAACGACCGCAGCGCCCCGCGATATCCCAGAGCGCAGAGGCTGACTGTTGAAGAGCTGGATCTGGTCGATCAGCATCTGCTGGCGCTTGGCGCGACCGTTATCGGGGCAGATCAGTGATTTCCCGCACCCTGCTCTATGTCCGGCGGATCACCCGGCAACTGTGGTTCCGGGTTGTGCTGCTCTCGGCCTGTTCGCTGCTGGCGCTGGCCATCGCACCCTGGCTCACGCCCTTCATCCCCGAAGATCTGGGCGAACGCTTTGGCCGCGAGGCGGCGCTGCCGGTGCTGACCATCCTTGCCTCCGGGATGCTGGCGGTCACCACATTCTCGCTCAATGTCATGGTCTCGGCCTATCGTACGGCCGCTGCCACGGCGACGCCACGGGTCTATCGCCTGCTGCTGGAGGATACGATCACCCAGAGCGTATTGGCCACCTTTGTCGGCGGGTTTGTCTTCAGCCTGAGTGCGGTGATCCTGTTCCGCGCCGGGTTCTACAGCGAGGATGCCGCCATCGTGATCTTTGCCATCACCGTCGGAGTGGTGGCGCTGATCGTCGTGGCGATTTTGCGCTGGATTGACCATCTGTCGGGACTTGGCAGCATGGATCACACGCTGCGACTGATCGAAGAGCGCAGCCGCACCAGCCTGCGCCAGCGGGCCGAAGCGCCCTGCCTGGGCGCCGCCTGCGCCGAGGATGACACCAGATTTCAGCAGCAGGGCCGGGCCATCCCAGCGCAGGCCTCGGGCTTTGTGCGGTTTGTCGATGTCGCAGGGTTGCAGACGCTGGCCGAAGAGGCCGAGACCAGGATCGCCATCCACCGCACCCCCGGCGAATTCGTGCTGCGCGGGCGGCCGGTGGCCTATGCCGAGACCGGCGAGGAGACGCTCTGCGAGGCGGCCAGCCGCTGCATCGAAATCGGTGATGTGCGCAGTTTCGATCAGGATCCCTCCTTTGGCCTGACGCTGCTGGCGGAAACCGCACAGCGCGCCCTGTCGCCCGGCGTCAATGATCCCGGCACCGCGCTGGAGGTCATGGGGCGGCTGGAACGGTTGCTGTGGGAGAATACCCCGGATGAGGCCGAGCCTGACGCGCGCGACGTGTCCTTTGACCGGGTGATGATGCCTGCGGTTTCGGCCCGGCACCTGCTGTCCTGCGCCTTTCCGCCTATCGCCCGCGCCGGCGGCGACGACCCTGCGGTGATCGACTGGATGGACAAGGCGCTCTCGGCGCTTGCGCATCATCCCAACCCGGCCATGGCCGAGGCCGCCGCCGACCTGCGCGATGGCAAGCGGAAGGGAGATGACCAAGAGGGAGAGCCGAAGTGACACCCGGAGGCGGGCCCGAAGGGCGGCGGCCAAGGCGGCTCCCGCCCGCGCAACAGGGCAGATCTGCCCTGCCCTGAGCGCAGTTGGGCATGGCAGACCGCCTACAGGCGGTCTGCGGCGCCGCGCCGGCGCGCGGCGCCCGGCTCAACCGCAGAGGTAGCTTCTGTGATGCCACCGATGTGGGCGGGAGCACCCCGGAGAGCACAGGACAGCACAAAGGCGGCCCCCTATGGTGCCGCCTTTGCATCAGACAGTCGTCAAAGCTCAGCCGCGGGCGCGGACCGTTTCCATCAGCGCCAGCAGGGCGGACATGTCGGGGCCGCGCTCCATGCCGGTCACGGCTTTGCGCAGCGGCATGAACAGGCCCTTGCCCTTGCGGCCCGTCGCCTCTTTCACAGCAGCGGTCCATGTGCCCCAGCTCTCGCTGTCGTAGGGGCCTTCGGGCAGCAGCGCCATCGCCTCGGCGATGAAGTCCTTGTCCTCATCAGCCACCAGCGGCTCGGCGCCGTCGCGGCAGAGGTCCCACCAGCCCGCCAGATCCTTCAGCGTGGTGATGTTCTCCTTGGCCATATCCCAGAATGCGGCCTGTTTCTCTGCCGGAACCCCGAGCGCGTCCACATGGGACTGCACGGCCTCCAGCGGCAGGGACTGCAAATACCGGGCGGTCAGCGGGTAGAGATCCTGCACATCGAACTTGGTCGGCGCAGCGCCAAAACGGTTGATGTCGAAACCCTCGATCAGCTCTGCCAGCTCCGCGCGCAGCTCAACCGGGTCGGAGGAGCCAAGGCGCGCCATCAGGCTCAGCAGCGCCATCGGCTGCACGCCCGCTTCACGCAGATCGCGCAGGGCCAGCGTGCCGAGGCGTTTGGACAGCGCCTCACCCTGCGGGCCGGTCAAGAGCGAGTGATGCGCAAAGGAGGGGACAGTGCCGCCAAGCGCCTCGATGATCTGGATCTGGGTGGCGGTGTTGGTGACATGGTCAGAGCCGCGCACAACATGGGTCACGCCCATTTCCGTGTCGTCCACTACCGAGGCCAGCGTATAGAGGAACTGGCCGTCGCCACGGATCAAGACCGGGTCGGAGACCGAAGCGGCATCGATGGAGATATCGCCCAGGATACCATCGGTCCACTCGATCCGCTCCTGATCCAGCTTGAAGCGCCAGACACCATCGCCGCGCTCGGCGCGCAGCTTGGCCTTGTCGTCCTCCGACAGGTTCAGCGCAGCGCGATCATAGACCGGCGGCTTGCCCATATTCAGCTGCTTCTTGCGCTTCAGGTCCAGTTCAACCGGCGTTTCAAACGCCTCATAGAACCGGCCGATCTCGCGCAGCTTGTCGGCAGCGGCGACATAGCGGTCAAGACGTTCGGACTGGCGTTCGACACGGTCCCAGGTCAGGCCCAGCCATTCCAGATCCTGCTTGATGGCATCGACGTACTCTTCCTTCGACCGTTCCGGGTCGGTGTCGTCGATGCGCAGGATGAAGCTGCCGCCGGCCTTGCGGGCGATCAGATAGTTCATCAGCGCGGTGCGCAGATTGCCAACGTGGATATAGCCGGTCGGCGACGGGGCAAATCGGGTGGTTGTCATCACAAGTCTCCTGTTGCCCTGCCCCATGTCACATAGGCGACGTTTTGTCCAGTTGCGGCGCAGTCGCCGACGGTTGATCCCAAGTCGTCTCAAACTGTCCGCGTTTTTCAGGGGGCGGCTTAGATTTCGTTCAGACTTCCTGTGTCAGCCTGTCGCAGCACTGACGATTATTGGTACGAAGAATGGGGTCTCCCGTGAACAAAGTGATCCCGAGCGACATGTTGCAGGCGGAGAGTTTGCCTGAACCCTCCCATGCGCGGCTCATGGATGTGTTGAACAAGCTGGATCAGGGCGTGATGGTCTGGACCGAGGACGGGCATTGCCAGGTCTTCAACGAACGGCTGCTCACCCTGCTGGAGTTGCAGAATGGCGACATCTTTCCGGGCTATTCGCGCGAGGCGTTTTTTGCCACCGCCGTCAGGCTGGGCCATGTGACCGAAGACAGCGCCAGACAGGCCGAACAGGATTTCAGCTCTGACAAGGAGCGGTTTTCGGCGACCCGCAGGATGCCGTCGGGACGGCGCCTTCAGATCGACACCCGCAGGCTGTCCACCGGCGGCTTTGTTTCCTGCTACACCGATGTGACCCAGATCGAGCGCAGTGCGCGGGACCTGACACTCGCGCGCCAGGCCGCCGAGGAGGCGGAGCTGACCGCGCTGAAGACGCTTGCGGCGGAACAGTCCTGGCGCGAAGAGGCCAAGCTGCTGTCGCAGCTCGACGTCTGGCTGCATTCCTGCAAATCCCAGGAGGAGCTGTTCCGCATTGTCAGCGCCTTCATGGCGAAGCTGTTTCCGCAATCCCAGGGCGAGCTTTACATCTACTCCAACTCGCGGGACGTTCTGGATGGCAAATGCCACTGGGGCGGGGCCGAGGTCCATGACCACATCTTTGCCGATGCCTGCTGGGCGCTGCGGCGCGGGCGACAGTATCTCTATTCTGCGGATAAGATCGCCTTTCCCTGCGCCCATGTCGAGGAGCAGCCTGCCACCGATGAGCATGGCGATTACGTCTGTTTTCCGGTGGTCGCCCATGGCAATACCGTCGGTCTGCTGCATGTGAAATTTGCACCGGAAACCGACCCCAAGCGCAAGGTGGCGCTGCATCGCCTTGCCCTGCGCTGCGGCGAACATATCTCGCTGGCGGTGGCCAATGTCCGCCTGCGCGACGAATTGCACGACCAGTCCACCCGCGATCCGCTGACCGGTGTCTACAATCGGCGCTATTTCCTCGGCGAGCTGCGCAATGCGGTGGCGCTGGCCGACCGGCGCGCCAGCCAGCTGGGAGTGCTCAGCTTTGATGCGGACCGGTTCAAGACCTTCAACGACACCCATGGCCACGATGCCGGCGACATGGTGCTGCGCGCCATTGGCGACACGCTGAAGGATCTGTTCCGCAATGGCGAGATCTGCTGCCGGATGGGCGGCGAGGAATTTGCCGTCTTCCTGCCGGATACCGACAAGGAACAGACGATGGAGGTCGGCGAAGCGCTGCGTGTCGCGATTGAGGAAATCACACTGCGCTATGGCTCCGGCACGCTGCCGCGTGTCACCATCTCCATCGGCGTTGCCAGCTTCCCCGAGGATGGCCTGCTGCCGCAGGATCTGATGCACGCCGCTGACCGCGCGCTTTACGCGGCAAAGGATGCAGGCCGCAACTGCGTCGTGGATTGCCAGGAAGCCGATCCCGCCAACGGCCCCTTCTCCGGCAGCTGACCCCGACCGAACGTATGCGATGCTCCCGCCTTTGGCCGCACCTTTGGCCGCAGGGACCAGCCCGATATCGCTGGCACCAACTGGCGGATCACCAGCGCCTTACTGGTCGGTCAACTGGGGTCGCGCCAGCGGTTCACGATCGGATACCGACGATCCAGCCAGAACGCGCGCGGTGTGAGCCGCGCACCGGGGGCTGACTGAAAGCGTTTGTATTCGCTGATATAAATCAGGTGTTCCACGCGTTTTGCCGTCTCCCGCGAGAACCCGGCCGCAACGCAATCAGCAATCGAACCGTCCCGATCCACCAGGATCTCCAGCAGCGCGTCCAGTTCGGGGTAATCCGGCAGGCTGTCGCTGTCCTTCTGATCGTCGCGCAGCTCGGCGCTCGGTGGCTTGTCGATGACCGAGGGGCGGATGACCTCCCCTTCCGGCCCCATCATCCAGTCGCGGTGATTGGCATTGCGCCAGCGGCAGGTCTCGAACACGCGGGTCTTGTAGAGATCCTTGATCGGGTTGTAGCCCCCCGCCATATCGCCGTAGATCGTGGCATAGCCCACGGCGACCTCGGATTTATTGCCGGTGGTCAGCAGCATCTCGCCAAATTTGTTGGACATCGCCATCAGGAGAAGCCCGCGCAGGCGCGACTGGATGTTCTCCTCGGTCAGCCCCTCCTCCATCCCGGCAAAGAGCGGCGCCAGCGTGTTGGTGATCGCGGCGCGCCCCTCGGCAATCGGGACGTAGTCGTAGCGCACGCCCAGCGCCTTTGCCACCGCTTCGGCATCGTCAAGCGAGGCTTGCGAGGTATATTCGGACGGCAGCATCACGCAGCGCACATTCTCAGCCCCAAGCGCATCGACCGCGATCGTGGCGACAATGGCGGAATCGACGCCACCGGAGAGCCCCAGCAGCACCTTCTTGAAGCCGGTCTTGCGCATGTAATCCCGCAGCGAAAGCGTCATGACGTGGTAATCCTGCTCCCACTCATCCGGCAGCACCGCCTTGGGGCCATCCACGGCGCGCCAGCCCTCGGCGGTCCGCTCCAGATCCAGATGGCAGATATCTTCGCGCAGGACCGGCATCTGCAAGGCCAGCGCCCCGCCCGGATTCAGCACAAACGAACCACCATCAAAAACCTGATCATCCTGGCCGCCCACCATATTGAGGTAGATCACCGGCAGATCGGTCTCGATCGAGCGGGCCACAATATGGTTGAGCCGCACATCCATCTTGTTGCGATAATAGGGCGATCCATTGGGGATCAGCAGGAACTCCGCGCCGGTTTCGGCCAAGGTTTCGGCCACATCCTCATACCAGCTATCCTCGCAGATCGGGCTGCCGATCCGGGTATCGCCAACCGCGTAAGGACCGCCCAGCGGGCCCGCATCAAAGATCCGCACCTCGTCAAAGACGGTGGCATTTGGCAGGTGATGTTTCAGCACCTGCGTGGTGATCTTGCCGCCCTTCAGGATCAGATAGGCGTTGTACAACCTGTCGCCCTCGACCCAGGGGCTGCCGATCGCCAGCGCCGGACCATCGGCACAATCGGCGGCCAACCGCTCAACCTCGGCAATGGCAGCACGGTGGAAAACCGGCTTCATCACCAGATCCTGCGTGTTGTAACCGGTAATGAACATCTCTGGCAGGGCGACCAGATCAGCACCTGCCTCGCGGCCTGCGGCCCAGGCCTCGCGGGCCTTATCTGCATTGCCAGCCAGATCCCCGACGGTGGGGTTCAACTGGGCCAGTGTCACGCGAAAACGATCAGCCATCCTGCTTGCGTCCTTCGATAATCCTGCCTTCTGCCATTAAACAGATCACGCTGCGAGGGAAAGACCGCAGTGGCAAAAGACATTGCGACGGCGGCGGCTGTGGCATAGTTTCCTGTCAAACCGATCAACAGGCCCGCACCCCGGCTCCCCTTATGGCAAGCAGATATTCCATGACCCGTTTCACCACCGCCGCTCTTCTGACCTCCGCCCTGGCGCTTGGCGCTGCCGGGGTCGGACGCCCGGCCCTGGCCCAGGATGGCAAGGTGCTGACCACGCAGGATGAAATCGGCGGCATCTATGAGGGCACCTTTCGCGGCGGCCTGCAACATGGCACCGGCACCTACCGGCTGCCCAACGGCTATGAATATACCGGCGACTGGGTCGATGGCGAAGTCCGCGGTCGTGGCGTTGCGCGCTTCCCCAACGGATCCATCTACGAGGGCGAGTTCGTCAAAGGCAAACCCGAAGGCGCAGGCAAGATCACCTTTGCCGATGGCGGCACCTATGATGGCGAGTGGTCGGACGGCGTAATCAATGGTCAAGGGGTTGCGGTCTATGCCAATGGCGCGCGCTATGAGGGCGGCTTTCGCGATGCCAAGCACCATGGCAAAGGCATCATGCGCAATCCCGGCGGCTACGAATATGACGGCGACTGGGTCGATGGCCGCAAGGAAGGCACCGGCAAGATCACCTACCCGGACGGCGCCACCTATGAGGGCGACATCCGCGACGGCCAGCTGGAGGGCAAAGGCAAGCTGATCATGCCCGATGGTCTGGTTTACGAGGGCGATTGGTCCGCAAACCAGATGGATGGCACCGGCGTGTTGACCCAGCCCAATGGCGATATCTACGAAGGCCCGCTGGTGGCCGGCCGCCGTCAGGGCGAAGGCAAGCAGATCCATGCCAATGGCGATGTCTATATCGGCAATTTCGAGGATGACCTGCGCCACGGCGAAGGCACCTTCACCAAGACCGACGGCTATGTCTACACCGGCGAATGGCTGGCCGGTCAGATCGAGGGCAAGGGCCGCGTCACCTATCCCGACGGTTCGGTCTACGAGGGCCAGTTCCGCGATGATCTCGCCGATGGCGTGGGCAAGATCACCTATCCCGACGGCTCCACCTACGAAGGCGACTGGGTGGCCGGCGTGATCGAGGGCAGCGGCACCACTACCTATCCCAACGGGCTGGTCTACACAGGCGAGTTCCAGAACGCCAAGAACCACGGCCAGGGCGTGATGACCTACCCTGACGGCTACCGCTATGATGGCGGCTGGAAAGAGGGGCAGCGCCATGGCGAAGCGGTTGTCACCTACCCCGACGGTTCGGTTTATACCGGCAGCTTTGCCAACAGCCAGCGCCACGGCACCGGCAAGATCGTGATGACAGATGGCTTCAGCTATGAGGGCGACTGGACCGAAGGCAAGATCAGCGGCCAGGGCGTCGCGACCTATGCCAATGGCGATGTCTACGAGGGCAGCTTTCTCAATTCCAAACGTCAGGGACCGGGTGTGATGCGTTATGCCAGCGGTCAGCAAGCCGAAGGCACCTGGGAGAACGGCGCGCTCAAAACCACCGGTGCGGCGGCACAGGACAGCGATGATGCCACAACAGCCGACCCGGCCACCGCCACCGACGATGCAAACGCCAGCAACTGATTACCGCTGACCCGCAGCACGGCCGACCGGATAGGCTGGCGCGCCCTACCGCCAAAAGGCGTAGCGGAGCCGCCGCACAGCGCGCGCCCAGCCATAAGGCGTAGCATGTCTGATCCGGGCCAACGGGTTACAGTCGCAGGCTTTGCCCCTGCCCGGTCAATTTCTGTCTTTCCATTCGTCTTTGGCTCTGTATAACTCTGCGTCATGATGATGCGTGCAGATATCCCTTGCTTTGCCACCGCCTCGCGCGGTGCAGATCTGCGCGCCCTACTGATCCTAATCCGCCTCTGAGCGTGCCATCCGGCGCGCCCGCTCAGAGGGGAAGGCATGCGCGCCACATGGATTGGATTTTAGGACAGACAAGAAAGATACCGACATGACGACTGCAGCTGACAAAGATCGCGTTTTGATCTTCGACACCACTTTGCGCGATGGCGAGCAGAGCCCCGGCGCAACCATGACCCATGATGAAAAGCTCGAGATTGCCGAGCTGCTGGACGACATGGGCGTCGATATCATCGAAGCGGGCTTCCCCATCGCCTCCGAAGGCGACTTCAAAGCGGTGAGCGAGATTGCCGAACGTTCCAAGAATGCCGTGATCTGTGGTCTGGCGCGCGCCAACTTCAAGGATATCGACCGCTGCGCCGAAGCCGTGCGCAAATCCGCACAGCCGCGCATCCACACCTTTATCGGCACCTCGCCGCTGCACCGCGCCATTCCGAACCTCACCATGGATGAGATGGCCGAGAAGATCCACGAGACGGTCACCCACGCCCGCAATCTGGTGGACAATGTGCAGTGGTCGCCGATGGATGCCACCCGCACCGAATGGGATTACCTCTGCCGGGTGATCGAAATCGCCATCAAGGCGGGCGCCACCACCATCAACATCCCCGATACCGTCGGCTATACCGCCCCGGTCGAGAGCGCCGATTTGATCAAGCGCCTGATCGAAACCGTGCCCGGTGCAGATGACGTGATCTTTGCCACCCATTGCCACAACGACCTCGGCATGGCGACCGCCAACGCGCTGGCTGCCGTTGCAGGAGGCGCGCGCCAGATCGAATGTACCATCAACGGTCTGGGCGAACGCGCGGGCAACACCGCGCTGGAAGAGGTGGTGATGGCGCTCAAGGTGCGCGGTGACATCATGCCCTTTACCACCGGCATCGACACCAAGAAGATCATGCACATCTCGCGCCGGGTCTCCACCGTGTCGGGATTTGTCGTGCAGCCGAACAAGGCCATCGTCGGCAAGAACGCCTTTGCCCATGAAAGCGGCATCCATCAGGATGGTATGCTGAAGAACAAGGAAACCTTTGAAATCATGCGGCCCGAGGATGTGGGCATTGCCGGCACCTCGCTGCCGCTTGGCAAACATTCCGGCCGTGCGGCGCTGCGCGACAAACTCAGCCAGCTCGGGTTTGAGGTGGGCGACAACCAGCTGAAGGATCTCTTTGTCCGGTTCAAGGAACTCGCCGACCGCAAGAAAGAGGTGTTTGACGACGACATCATCGCGCTGATGCGCACCAGCGGCGATGAGGATGACCACCTCAAGCTGGTGTCGATGAAAGTCGTCTGTGGCACCGGCGGTCCCGCCGAGGCCACCATCGAAATGGAAGTCGACGGCAAGGATGTGACCGAGACTGCAGAAGGCGACGGCCCTGTCGATGCCGCCTTCAAGGCGATCCGCAAGATCCACCCGAACTCGGCCCATCTTCAGCTCTATCAGGTCCATGCGGTCACCGAAGGCACCGACGCGCAGGCCACTGTGTCTGTCCGACTGGAAGAAGACGGCGTGATCGCCACGGGCGAGAGCGCGAACACCGACACGGTTGTCGCCTCTGCCGCCGCCTATATCAGCGCCCTCAACCGCCTGATCATCCGCCGCAGCAAAATGGGCGAAGGCGCCGACACCCGCGAGATTTCCTACAAGGACATCACCTGATCAATGCGTTGATCTGAAACAGCAAAGGCCACCCGACGGGTGGCCTTTTTCGTTCTGCCCAGGGCCAACCGGCTCTGTTGGCCGCATCTCAGCCCAGACGGCTGAACAGTTTGGTCAGCCGCGCGGCTTCTTCCTCGGTGCCATAGGGCGCATTCACGATGAACATGCCCGAGCCGACCATCCGGTGCCCCTCCCGCGCCGGGGGAAACCGCACCTCATGACGCAATGCGCCGGACAGTCCCTGCGCCTCCAGCGCGCTCAGCATCGGCTTATGCGCCCCGTCCGTCAGGATCGGATACCACAGCGCAATGACGCCGACGTTCCACTTGCGGTGCAGCTTGGCGATATGGCCGGGGATCTGGGCGTAGTCGCGCTTTACCTCATAGCTGGGATCAATCAGCAGCAGCCCGCGACGCGGCGTCGGCGGCGCCAGCGACTGCGCCAGCTCAAACCCGTCCTGCTGATGCACATGGACCCGCCGCCCCAGCCCATGCGACCACAGCGCCTGCCGCAGGGCGGCGTTTTCCTGCGGGTGCAGCTCGGCAAAATTGAGACTGTCGGCCTCGCGCAGCAGATGCGCTGCAATCAGCGGCGACCCCGGATAGGCCATCTCCCCATGAGCGCTGCGGGTTGCGGCAATGGCAGCGGCCAGCGGGTGATCCTCGGCCAGCAGGGCCTGATCCAGCAGGCGGCTGATCCCCGCCGCCGCCTCGCCGGTCTTGACCGCCTCTGCCGCATCCAGCTGATAGAGCCCGCGCCCGGCGTGGGTCTCGATATAGCTGAGCGGCTTGTCCTTCCGCGTGAGATAATCCAGCATCCGCGCCAGCAGCGCGTGTTTCTGAACATCGGCCAGATTTCCGGCGTGATAGATATGTTGATATGACAGCATCCCAGCGGTCTAGCGCCAAACCCTTGCGGACAAAAGCCCCCGGATGGCAGCGGGCCCAAGACTTTCCCATGGGGCACCCCGCAGTGGCGGCGAAAAGGCGCCTTTTGATCGGAATCCGCCCTTTCGCCACCTCCCGGCGCTGCTTATAAGACATAAAGCCCGCGCTCAGCAGAGTCGCGGGACAGGTGGCAGTTTTACAGGGTCCTAATACATGTCGATCTTTGGAAGTCTTGGCGGGTTGTTCACGTCTGATATGGCAATTGACCTCGGCACGGCGAACACGCTCGTCTATGTCAAGGGTCGCGGTGTCATCCTGTCGGAACCCTCCGTTGTCGCCTATCATGTGAAGGACGGCGTGAAAAAAGTGCTCGCAGTTGGCGAGGATGCCAAGCTGATGCTGGGCCGCACCCCCGGCTCCATCGAGGCGATCCGCCCGATGCGCGAAGGGGTGATTGCCGATTTTGACACCGCCGAAGAGATGATCAAGCATTTCATCCGCAAGGTGCACAAACGCTCCACCTTCTCCAAGCCCAAGATCATCGTCTGCGTCCCGCATGGCGCCACCCCGGTTGAAAAACGCGCGATCCGCCAGTCGGTGCTATCCGCAGGCGCCCGCCGCGCCGGGCTGATCGCCGAGCCGATCGCCGCCGCCATTGGTGCCGGGATGCCGATCACCGATCCCACCGGCAACATGGTCGTGGACATCGGCGGCGGCACCACCGAGGTTGCGGTTCTGTCGCTGGGCGACATCGTCTATGCGCGCTCGGTCCGCGTTGGTGGCGACCGGATGGATGAGGCGATCATCAACTACCTGCGCCGTCAGCAGAACCTTCTGGTGGGCGAGGCCACGGCCGAACGCATCAAGACCTCCATCGGCACCGCCCGGATGCCCGACGACGGCCGCGGCCAGTCGATGCAGATCCGCGGCCGCGACCTGCTGAACGGCGTGCCGAAGGAAATCGAGATTTCGCAGGCCCAGGTCGCCGAAGCGCTGGCGGAACCCGTGCAGCAGATCTGCGAAGCGGTGATGACCGCGCTGGAAACCACACCGCCGGATCTGGCGGCGGATATCGTGGATCGCGGCGTGATGCTGACCGGCGGCGGCGCGCTGCTGGGCGATCTGGATCTGGCCCTGCGCGAACAGACCGGTCTGGCGGTCTCCATCGCCGATGAAAGCCTGAACTGCGTGGCGCTTGGCACCGGCAAGGCGCTGGAATACGAAAAACAGCTGGCACATGCCATTGATTACGACAGCTGAGCGGTCCGGCCATCGCTAGGATGGCCGACGCCCGGCGCCGGGAAGGAATACCTTGGCCAAAGACCGGTCCCAGCGTGATGACTATACCGCCCCGCTGCGCCGCCTGCTGACCGGGGTTATCTGCCTGTGCCTGCTGGCGATTTTCCTGATCTGGCGGATCGACAGCCCAAGGGTCGAGAGGTTTCGCGCCCAAATCGTCGATGCCGTTGTTCCCAGCATGGACTGGGCCATGGTCCCGGTTGAGGGCGCCATCAACCTGCTGCGCGATTTTCAGAGCTATCAGCGGCTTGCCGAACAGAACCGCGAACTGCGCAGCGAATTGCGCCAGATGAGCGCCTGGAAAGAGGCGGCGCTACAGCTGGAACAGGAAAACGCCCGCCTGCTGGATCTCAACAATGTGCGGCTCGACCCCCGCCTGACCTTTGTCACCGGTGTGGTCATGGCCGACAGCGGCTCGCCCTTTCGCCAGTCGGTGATCCTGAACGTCGGCGCGCGTGACGGGGTGCGCGACGGCTGGGCGGCGATGGATGGCATCGGCCTTGTCGGGCGGATCTCCGGCACCGGGCAGGATACCGCGCGGGTGATCCTCCTCACCGATGCTGCCAGCTCCGTCCCCGCGCTGATCCAGCCCTCCGGGCAAAGCACGCTGGTAGCTGGCGACAACAGCCCGGCGCCGGTGATCGACTTTCTCGAAAACCCCGATCTGGTCCGCCCCGGCGACCGGGTGGTCACCTCGGGCGATGGCAAGGTGTTCCCGGCAGGTCTGCTGATCGGGCAGGTCACGCAGGACCGTTTTGGCCGCCTGAGGGTGCGCCTTTCGGCCGATTACGAGCGGCTGGAATTCCTGCGGGTGCTGCGCCATCACGGATCTGAGGTGATCAAGGATCCCGGCGGGCTGGTGGTTCCAGCACCGGGCATCAATATTCCGCAACCCCGGCCCGAGGGGCTGGGCGATGGGGCGGCGGCGGAGGCCGGAGATGGCCAATAACGCCCCGGCGCGGATCTGGCTCATGCGCGCGGCCTTTCCGGCGCTCGCCCTCGTGATCATGTTCTTTCACCTGCTGCCGCTGGATACGCTGCCCTCTCGCTGGGCGCCGCCGGATCTGATGCTGGCGCTGGTCCTGGCCTGGTCGCTCCGGCGTCCCGACTATGTGCCGACGCTGCTGATTGCCCTCACCTTCCTGCTGGCCGATCTGCTGTTCCAGCGGCCTCCGGGCCTGATGGCGCTATTGGTGGTTCTGGCCTCCAGCTTTCTGAAATCACAGGTTCAGCCGCACCGTGAAACCGCCTTTCTCGGCGAATGGTTCACGGTGGCGGTGACCGTCACCGCCGTGACCCTGCTCAACCGGCTGATCCTGGCGATTCTGGGGGTGGTGCAGCCGTCGCTGGGGTTGATTCTGATCCAGATGGTGGCAACATTGCTGATCTATCCGCTGGTCGCGCTGGCCAGCCAAAGCCTGCTGGGGGTGCGCAAACTCTCCCCCGCCGAGGCAGAAGCCCTGGGAAGCCGCTGATGAAACGCAACGTCAAGGATGTAGAGGCCTCACATCGCAAACTCAGCCGTCGCGCTCTGCTCTTGGGCGGGTTGCAGCTGGCCTTTGCCGGGGGTCTGGCGATGCGGATGCGTCACCTTCAGGTCGATCAGGCTGACCAGTTCCGCCTCTTGGCCGAGGAAAACCGCATCAACCTGCGCCTGATCCCCCCGGCACGGGGGCAGATCTACGACCGCAACGGCACAATTCTGGCGCAGAACGCGCAGTCCTACCGGATCACCGTGGTGCCCGAGGATGCCGGCGATGTGGGCGACGTCATCGACAAACTGTCGCGACTGCTGACGCTGGACCCCGAAGACATCGAACGCGCCATGGCTGAAATGCGCCGCTCGCCACCGTTCCTGCCAATCACCCTGGCCGATCAGATCAGCTGGGACGACATCTCCAAGGTTGCGGTCAACGCCCCCGCCCTGCCCGGCATCACGCCCGAGGTCGGCCTCACGCGGGTCTATCCGCAGCATGAGGATTTTGCCCATGTGATCGGCTACGTCGGGCCGGTCTCGGATTATGACCTCAGCAAGATGGAAGACCCAGAACCGGTGCTGATGATCCCGCGCTTTCAGATCGGCAAGGTCGGGTTCGAGGCCAAGCGCGAGGATGTGCTGCGCGGCAAGGCCGGCGCCAAACGTGTCGAGGTCAACGCCACCGGTCGCGTCATGCGCGAGCTGGATCGCCGCGAAGGCGAGGCCGGCGCCGACATGCAGCTGACCGTCGATGCCGATCTGCAAAACTACACCCAGGCGCGGCTTGGCCTCGAGAGCGCCAGCGCCGTGGTCATCGACTGCGAAAACGGTGATGTGCGCGCCATTGCCTCTTCGCCCAGCTTTGATCCCAACCTCTTTGTGCGGGGTATCTCGGTAGCCGACTACCGGATGCTGACCGAAGACCCCTATCGCCCGCTGGCCAATAAATCCGTTCAGGGCACCTATCCGCCCGGATCGACCTTCAAGATGATCACCGCCCTTGCCGCGCTGGAAGAAGGCCTGATCGGCACCGAAGATACCGTCTGGTGCCCCGGCCATCTGGAGGTCTCGGGCCGCCGCTTCCACTGCTGGAAACGCGCAGGCCATGGCCATGTCGATCTCAATACATCGCTCAAAAGCTCCTGCGACGTCTATTACTACGATCTCGCCATCAAGGTCGGCATCGACAAGATTTCCGCCATGGCAAAACGCTTTGGCCTTGGCGTGCGCCATGATCTGCCAATGTCCGCCGTGGCCAAGGGGATCGCCCCCAACAAGGAATGGAAATCAAAGACCTACGGTCAGGACTGGCTGGTTGGTGACACCGTGAACTCCTCTATCGGGCAGGGCTATCTTCTGGCCTCGCCCATGCAGCTGGCGGTGATGACCGCACGTCTGGCCACCGGGCGTTCGGTGACGCCGCGCCTGCTGAAATCCATCGACGGGGTGGAACAGCCCAGCGGCGCCGGAGAGCCGATTGGCGTCAACGAGAACAATCTGCGCACGATCCGCCGGGGCATGTATTCGGTCAGCAACGAACGGCGCGGCACCGGCTACGGCTCCCGGATCATCGCCGAGGGCATGCGCATGGCGGGCAAGAGTGGCACCAGTCAGGTCCGCAATATCACCGCCGCAGAGCGCGCCGCCGGGGTGATCCGCAACGAGGACCTGCCCTGGGAACGGCGCGACCATGCGCTGTTTGTCAGCTACGCGCCCCATGACAACCCGAAATTCGCCGTTGCGGTGGTGGTGGAACATGGCGGTGGCGGCTCCAAGGCGGCGGCGCCAATCGCCCGCGACGTGCTGCTACAGGCGCTCCACAATGGCACGCCACCGCTTGAGGCCTACCCCAAGAAGGACCGCAGCCGTATCGAAGCCCAGCAGGACCGTCTGGAACGTGAACGCATCCAGCGCACCAGCCGCAACAGCGACAGTGGTCAGGCCTGAGATGGGCCTGCGTGAACAGGGGCAGACAGCGACAAGAGGACAGCCATGAGCTATCTTGCCAATAACGCGCAATCGGTGCCGACCGGCCTGCGCAAGATCCTCTATCTCAACTGGCCCTTGACCCTGCTTCTGGCCAGCGTCGCCAGCGTCGGTTTTCTGATGCTCTATTCGGTGGCGGGCGGCAGTTTCTCCCCCTGGGTGGAACCGCAGGTCAAACGCTTCCTGCTTGGGCTTTCGGTGATGCTGGTGGTGGCCATGATCCCGATCTGGTTCTGGCGCAATATCTCGGTACTGGCCTATCTGGTCTCGGTGCTCTTGCTGGTGGCGGTGGAATTCTTCGGCACCGTTGGCATGGGGGCACAGCGCTGGATCGACATTGGCTTTATGCGGCTACAGCCATCGGAGCTGATGAAGATCACGCTGGTGATGCTGCTGGCCGCCTATTACGACTGGCTGCCACCGGAGCGCTGTTCACGGCCGCAATGGGTGATCCTGCCGGTGATCCTGATCCTGCTGCCCACCTTTCTGGTGCTGCGCCAGCCCGATCTTGGCACCTCCATCCTGCTGATGGCCGCCGGAGGGGGCGTGATGTTCCTTGCCGGTGTGCACTGGGCCTATTTTGCCGCCGTCATCGGCGCCGCAGTGGGTCTTGTTGCGGCCGTGTTCAAAAGCCGGGGCACCGACTGGCAGCTGCTGAAAGACTATCAGTTCCGCCGCATCGACACCTTTCTCGATCCCTCGCAGGATCCGCTCGGCGCCGGCTACCACATCACCCAGTCGAAGATTGCGCTGGGGTCCGGCGGCTGGTCCGGCCGCGGTTTCATGCAGGGTACCCAGTCACGGCTGAACTTTCTGCCCGAGAAACACACCGATTTCATCTTCACCACCCTGGCCGAAGAATTCGGGTTTATCGGCGGGTTCACCCTGCTGTTCATCTACATGCTGGTGATCCTGTTCTGCATTGCCACGGCGCTTGCCACCAGGGACCGGTTTTCCTCTTTGGTCACGCTGGGCGTCGCCATCACATTTTTCCTGTTCTTTGCGGTGAATATGTCGATGGTGATGGGGCTGGCACCCGTGGTCGGCGTGCCGCTGCCGATGGTCTCCTACGGGGGGTCGGCGATGCTGGTGCTACTGGCCGCCTTTGGTCTGGTGCAAAGCGCCAATATCCACCGCCCGCGATAGCCGTCGGCTAGAGCGCTGCCAGCAAGACCCGCGTCAGCGCGCTGTCCGCATCGCGCTGATGGAGAAGCACGCCCAGCCGCCGTTCCGCATCATCAAAGGGCGTGAACCGCAGCCCGCCATATCGCCCCACCCCTTCCCAAAGCGGCACAACCGCCTGCGCAGTGCCCTCTGCCACCATCTGGGCAATCAGTTCCAGCGCATCCAGTTCCGCCAGGATCTCCGGCGCCTCGACCCTCTGCGTCAGCGCCTGCCAGCAGCGCGCGCCACCCCAGGCGTCCCGGCTGTAGATCAGATAGGGCAGCGGCTCTTCAGCGGCCTTCTCAGCCTGCAACAGCCCGATGGGTTGCCGGGCAATCTCGGTGAACACATAGGATTTTGGCAGCAGAAAGGGCGGTTCGATCAACAGGGCTGCATCGACCTGCCCCTGTTCCATCGCCGCATAAAGCCCCTCAGAGGTGCCGGGCACCAGCTGCAACGCAACCTCCGGCGCGGCGGCTCTCAGATGCCGCAGGATCGCGCCCGCGTAATCTCCCATCGCCGTCGATACCGCGCCCAGCCGCAACCGCCCGGTCAGCGCGGCGCCGCGCAGCTCTCCCCGCAACTCGGCTTCTGCCCGCAGCATGTCACGCATCCGTGGCAGCAGCCGACGACACTCCGCCGTTGGCTGCATGACCCGGCCCGCCCGGCACAGCAGCGCCACGCCCACATCAGCCTCCAATGCGGCAATCCGCTGCGAGATGGCCGAGGCGGTGATCCCCTCACGCCGCGCCGCCGCCGCAAGGGAGCCTTCTTCAATCGTGGCAATCAGGCTGGTGAGAAATCGTGTATCCATAGATATCCTTATGTCTGAACATAGAAAAACAAGCTATCCTTTGCACGCCTCACCGCCTATCCCCTTAGGTACAGAGTTAAGGGAGCACAGAGATGAGCATTTTTCACCTCGCCTATCACGTGGATGATCTCGACAGGGCGCGCGGCTTTTACGGGGATCTGCTGGGCTGTCAGGAAGGGCGTAGCACCGAGACTTGGGTCGATTTCAACTTCTTCGGCCATCAGATTTCGCTGCACCTCGGGCCAGTTTTTGCCACCGCCAAGACCGGCAGGGTCGGCGATCACATGGTGCCGATGCCCCACCTCGGGGTGATCCTGCCGCAGGGTGACTGGCGCGCGCTGGCTGACCGGCTGGAGGCGGCGGGTGTTGACTTCACCATCGCCCCCACCACCCGGTTTGCGGGCGAGCCGGGAGAGCAAAGCACGATGTTCTTTCACGATCCTGCGGGCAATCCGATCGAAATCAAGGGATTTGCCGATATGGACGGGGTGTTTGCCACATGATCAACGTCCAGTTCGCCGCCCTGCCCGAACGCTGGGCCAGCTATCAGGCACCTTTGCGCGCCGCCTTTGCCGAGGCCGGGCTGGAGGTTGATCTGCGCCTCGATCACGCGCCGGGAGAGGTCGATTACGTAGTCTATGCCCCCAATTCCGACCTTCAGGACTTTACCCCCTATACCCGCTGCAAGGCGGTGCTGAGCCTCTGGGCCGGAGTGGAAAAGATCGTCGGCAACCAGACCCTCAAGATGCCGCTCTGCCGGATGGTGGATCCGGGGCTGACCGCAGGCATGGTGGAATGGGTCACCGGCCATGTGCTGCGCTATCACCTCGGCATCGACCGCACGATCCGCACGCAGGACAGATGGGACCCCGTGGTGCCGCCGCTGGCCGAGGAACGGCCGGTCACCGTGCTGGGCCTTGGCGCATTGGGGCAGGCCTGCGCGCAGATGCTGGCAAAGCTGGGCTTCCCGGTCACCGGCTGGTCGCGATCCGAAAAATCCATCGACGGCATCACCTGCCGCCACGGCGAGGCCGGGCTGCGCGCAGCGCTCAGCGCCGCCGAAATCGTGATCCTGCTGTTGCCCGATACACCCGCCACCGAGAATACGCTGAACCGTGACACGCTCGCCCTGCTGCCCCGTGGCGCACGGATCATCAACCCCGGACGCGGCCCGCTGATTGAGGATGATGCCCTGCTGGCCGCGCTCGACAGTGGCCAGATCGGCCATGCCACGCTGGATGTTTTCCGGGTGGAGCCGCTGCCGCTGGATCATCCCTATTGGGCCCATCCCAATATGACCGTGACGCCCCATATCGCGGCCGAAACCCGCGCCATCACTGCCGCACGGGTGATTGCCGAAAACATCCGCCTGGGCGAGGCCGGACAGCCCTTGCGCCATCAGGTGGACCGCAATCTGGGCTATTGATCACCCAGGTGGGCGGCAGATCTTAACATCCGGCAAACCTGCCGCCCGCTCCGCTCAGGATCGTTTCAGACCCTTGCGCTAGTCTCTCGGGCAATCGCGATTGCAGGATCCGGGTCTGGCACCCCGGCTCCGACCAGGAACCGGGCCTCAGTGTGTGAGGCTGTGCAGAGAATTTGAGCACGCGGGCCATCAACCCGCCCCTCTCCGCCCCCGTGGCGGCGCCGTCCACTTTATGCCGCAACCCCCGGTTGCAGAACAAGTCCCCAGTTCCAAGACTGGCAGATCAGCACGGCAGCATCCCCGGGACGACCACAGGTCGCGCCGGTGATGACCCGTGTCTGGACAACAGCCACCCCGACGCACCATGCCGGGCCACGTTTTCACAGCACCGATCATCATCGAAATTTCCAAATAGTGCAGCCCCAATCCGCCCCCGGCCATGTCCCCGCAAAACCACGATCAGCGCGACCTCGGGTCCGCTCAGCCCCGTCCAGACCGGCTGAGCGCCATAATGGCTGGCCAAATGCGAGAAACTTGCGCTACGGTTCTTCAAAAAACATAAAAACAGGGACGGAACTAGATGAACAATCGCTTAAGGAAGATCACCATCGTCGGCGGCGGCACGGCGGGGTGGATGACGGCGCTGATCCTGGAGACGGAATTCTCCCGCACCTCGGCACCAAAGGACTGCCCGCGGATCTGCCTGATCGAAAGCCCAAATATCGCCACGGTCGGCGTCGGAGAGGCAACGGTGCCACGGATGCCGAAGACGCTTCGTCAGGCGGGCATATCCGAACGCAATTTCTTCCGCGAAACCAACGCCTCCTTCAAGCTCGGTGTGAAATTCTGCAACTGGAACAAGGACCCGAAGGGCAATCGCATCGACTATGTGAACCCCTTTGCCCATGGTCAGCTGCTGGAGGGGCTGGAGGCCGCTGAATATTTCCTGCGCTTTGGCAACGGCGACCGGGATTTCACCCAGTCCATCGCGCCACATGATGATCTGGGCCGCCTGTGCAAGGGTGCGCGCCCCTTGGGTCAACCGGAGTTCGAACAGCGGTTCGGCTATGCCTATCATCTGGACGCGGTGAAATTTGCAGGCATGCTCACCAGGGTCTGCACCAAACGCGGTGTTGAGCATATTCAGGACGAGGTGACATCGGTCGAACTGGATGAACAGGGCAATGTCAGCCACCTGATGCTGGAACAGCGCGGCCGCCACGATATCGAAATGGTCATCGACTGCACCGGTTTCCGCGGGCTGATCATCAATCAGGCGCTGGGTGAGCCGTTCATGGATTATTCCGACTACCTGCCCAATGACCGCGCCATGGCCTTGCAGATTGAACATCCCGACCCGGAAAAAATCGAAAGCCTGACCCGCTCCACCGCCCTTGGGGCCGGCTGGACGTGGCGCGTGCCGCTCTACAATCGCGTGGGCACCGGCTATGTGTTCTCCTCGGCCCATCGCACCGATGATCAGGCGGCGGATGAATACCTTGAATGGCTCGGGGACAGTGGCAAAGGGGCGACGCCACGGGTGATCCCGATGCGGATCGGACGCGTGCGCAATGCCTGGGTCAAGAACTGTCTGGCCATTGGTCTGGCCGGCGGGTTTATCGAACCGCTGGAAAGCACCGCGATCCACATGATCGACCACGCCGTGCGCTGGTTTGCCGAACATCTGCCAACGCGCGAGATCGCCCCCTCCCTGCGCAGCCGATACAACCGGCAGATGGACAAACTTTATGACGAGGTGCTGGAATTCATCTGCCTGCACTACCGGCTGGGCAACCGCACCGATGACCAATACTGGATCGACGCCCGCACGGAGATGAAGATCCCGGATCGCCTTGCCGAGAACCTTGAACTCTGGCAGCACCGCCTGCCGATGCCCCATGATATCGAATTTGCCACCCTGTTTGATTACCGGGTCTACCAGACCGTGCTTCTTGGAAAACAGGTCTATGATACCGGCTATGGCCCCGGCATCCGGGATCGCCTGCGCCCATTGAAGAAACCGATCTGGTTCCAGTGGTGGAAGGGCGCGAAGGTGGATCTGGCGAACATTCTGAAGTCGATGCCGGATCACAAAACCCTGCTGCGCGACATCCGCGGCGAACTGGACCAGCCAAGCTTTGGCATGGCGGCGGCGATGAAACCGACAGTGCCGATGCCCGGCGCCGCCCCGGTGCCCTGGGCGATCCAGAACATGCCGAGCTTCAGCGAGATTGAGAGCGGTCAGAAAGACCTGCAACTGTTCTAGGCAGGCCTGCGCCCCCTCACCGCAGATCGCGGGGGCACAACCACAAACGAGAGAGGGCAGACGCATCGCGCCTGCCCTCTCACATTTCAGACAAAACCATTGTGCGGATTATTTTGCCGCCAGCCCCCGCCCCTTCAGCAACGCATCCACACCGGGCAGTCGGCCCCGGAACGCCGTGTACAGCTCCGCCGGATCGCGCGAGCCGCCGGTCGACAGGATATGCGCCTCCAGCGCCTTGGCGCGTTCGGGGTCAAAAGCACCGCCCGCCTCCTCAAAGGCGGCAAAGGCATCGGCGTCCATCACCTCCGACCACATGTAGCTGTAATAGCCCGAGGAATAGCCATCGCCCGAGAACACATGGGCGAAATGCGGGGTGGCGTGGCGCATGATGATCGCCGACGGCATCCCGATCTCGGCCAGAACCTCGGCCTGTCTGGCCATCGGATCCTTCGGTGCAGGCCCGTCGTGAAATGCCAGATCCACCAGTGCAGAGGCCACATATTCCACCGTCTGGAACCCCATATCAAAGGTCGAGGCCGCCAGCACCCGGTCGCGCATCTCCACCGGCATCGGTTTGCCGGTTTCCGCATGGGTGGCGAATTTGCCCAGAACCTCCGGCACATCCAGCCAGTGCTCATAGAGCTGCGAGGGCAGTTCGACAAAATCGCGCGCCACCGAGGTGCCGGAGATGCTCTCGTAACTCACATCCGACAACATCTGGTGCAGCGCATGGCCGAACTCGTGGAACAACGTGCGCGCATCATCATAAGACAAGAGCGCCGGATCCCCCTTGGCAAAGTTGCAGACGTTGATCACAACCGGTGTCTGCACCTTGGGGAAATTCGCCTGGCTGCGCATTGCCGAACACCACGCACCGGAGCGTTTGAAGGAGCGGGCGAAATAGTCACCAATGAACACGGACACATGCGCGCCATTGCGGGTCACCTCCCAGGCGCGGCAATCCTCGTGATAGAGCGGCACATCAAGCGGCGTGAACTCCAGCCCGAACAGCCGTGTCGCGCAGTCAAACGACGCCTCGATCATCCGGTCCAGCTGGAAATATGGCTTCAGCTCCGCCTCATCCAGATCATGCTCTGCCTTGCGCCGTTTCTCCGCGTAATAGCGCCAGTCCCAGGGCTCCAGCTCGCCGTTGATGCCATCATCCTGCATCATCTTCGTCAGCACCCAGGCATCCGCTTCCGCCTGCGCCTTGGCCGGTTCCCAGACCTGCATCAGCAGATCGCGCACCGCGGCCGGGGTCTTGGCCATCTCGGTTTCCAGCTTGTAGGCCGCGAAATTCTCATAGCCAAGCAGCTTGGCCCGCTCTTCGCGCAGGGCCAGAATTTCGGCGGCAATCTTACGGTTGTCGCTGTCGCCGCCATTGGCACCACGCGCGGCCCAGGCCTCGAACGCCGTCTTGCGCAGGTCGCGGCGGGGCGAGAATTGCAAAAACGGAGTGATGAGCGAGCGCGACAGCGTGACCGCCGGCCCCTCCAGCCCCTTGTCCTTGCCCGCCGCGCGGGCAGCATCGACCACAAATTGCGGCAGGCCGGTCAGATCCTCTTCGCCGAGCTCCATATACCAGCTGCGTTCATCCGCCAGCAGGTTCTGGGTAAACTCGGTCCCAAGGGTCGCGAGCCGGGATTTGATCTCCTGCATACGGGTGTCATCCGCGCCTTCCAGCGCCGCACCGCCGCGTACAAATCCGCGATGGGTCAGCATCAGGACGCGCTGCTGTTCCTCGGTCAGATCCAACGTATCGCGCTGATCCCACACCGATTTGACGCGCGCATAAAGCGCCTTGTTGGCGGTGATGGCGGAAAAATGCGCCGCCAGCTTCGGGGAAAACGCCCGCTGCAACGCTTCGCGCTCGGGGTTACTGTCCGCACCAGCCACGCTGTAGAACACCGACAAAACCTGCTCCAGCTCGCGGCAGGGGGTTTCCAGCGCCTCGATCACATTGGCAAATGTCGGCGCCTCGTCCGAGGCGGCAATGGCGTCAATCTGCGCCTTATGCGCAGCCAGCGCCTCATCCAGCGCAGGGGCAAAATCACTGTCCTTGATCTGGTCGAAGGGGGCAATTTCAAACGGCGTGTCCCAGTTGGACAGCAGCGGATTGGTCATGGCAAATCTCCTTTGTGAGGAAGCTATGCCCGCCCCTGCCCGCCGTCCAGAGGCACAGTCGAGAGAATTTCACCGATTGCCGCCGGAGCCTGCCCGCTACCGGCGCTCCTCGCGGCGACGCAGGTGTTTCTCAAACCGCCTGAGCAGCAGCGACAGGCCAATTGTCAGCGTGAGGTAAATCAGCGCCACCACATTATAGGTCTCGAAATAGCGGAAATTGCCCACCGCCGTGATCTTGCCCAGCTGGGTGACATCGGCGACCCCCAGCACAGAAACCAGCGAACTGTCCTTTACCAGTGCCACAAAATCATTGCCAAGCGGCGGCAGGATGGTGCGGATCGCCTGCGGAAACACGACAAAGCGAAAGCGGTGCCAGCGGCTGAGACCCAGCGCCTTGGCCGCCTCGATCTGGCCCGCATCCACCGATTGCAGACCGGCGCGGAACACCTCTGAAATAAAGGCGGAATAGGCGATCATCAGCGCGATAATGGCCCGCCACAGCAGTGGGAAATTGCGGGTACGGATCGGGTCCAACCCGATCTGCGCGCCGATCCAGTTGCGCAGTTCCACCAGCGCTGGCGCCAGCACAAAGGCGACGTAAAGCAGCAGTACGATGATCGGGATGCCCCGCACCACCTCGATATAGAACCGCGCACCCTGCCGGATCACCAGCCAGCGCGATCCCGCAGCCAGCGCCAGCCCAAGCCCCAGAAGAGAGGCCAGGAAAAAGCTCACCAGCGTGACAAAGATCGTCAGCTGGACGCCACGCATCAGGGTGCTGAGGATATTGAGATAGAGATCATCCGAAACCACCCGCCAGATCAGCGTCGCCCCGATCAGGATCACTGCCGCCAGCCACCATGGGAAATCTTCTTTTTTGCTGTCCGCCCAACGGTTTTGCCTGCCCGGTCTTGGCTCTTGCTCGTTCATCTCTGCCCCATGATGTGGAAATCCCCGACGCTAGGGCCGGGGATTGGTCATAGTCTGCCGCCGGGTCAGCCGCCCAGCTTATACTCCAGGAACCACTTGGTGTTCAGCGCATCGAGCGTGCCATCCGCCTCCATCGAGGCGATGGCGGCGTTGATCGGCGCCACCAGATCGCTGCCCTTGGGGAAGATGAAGCCGAAATCCTCGGTCCCGAGCGGCTCGCCCACGATCTTCAGCGCCCCGTCCGAGGCCTGCACATAGCCATTGGCGGCGGTGCTGTCCGACAGCGCCAGATCCACATCGCCCGTCCGCAGCGCCTGAATCGCCGCGCCAAAGGTTTCAAACAGCTTGATCCGCGGGTTGGCCTCATCGCCGTCAAGGATATCATAGACGGTCACATAAAACGGCGTGGTGCCGGGCTGGGCCCCGGCCAGAAGATCCGCATTGGCAGCAAAACTGGCGGCATCGTCAAAGCGGCTCTCGTCCCCGGCCACGATCATGCGCATCTGCGAGGTCAGATATTTGTCGGAGAAATCCACTTTTTCCTTGCGGTCGTCGCGGATGGTGATGCCGGTCATGCCCATGTCATACTGGCCATCGCTCACCGCCGGGATCATTGCGTCCCAGCTGGTGGTTTCATAGACGACTGTGATGTTGATCCGCTCGGCGATCTCCGCCATGGCGTCATATTCCCAGCCGATGGCTGTACCGCTGGCAGGGTCGACAAATTGCAGCGGCGGATAGGCGTTCTCCACCGAGACCACCACTTCGCGCCCCTCAAGGTCCGGCAGATCCGCCGCCGTGGCAGCGGTAGACAGCAGGGCCAGGCCTGCGGCAGCGGCGATGGTTTTCACCGCGCCCTGGGTCATGTTGAATGTCATTTTGTCCTCCCCTTTGGTTTTGATTGATCAATCGCTGCGTCTGGTTCCGTCAGACCCCCTCCGCGCGCCTGCTGATGAGCGCCGCGTCAGGCTCCACGCCGGCATCGGCGCCACCGGCACAGATCGGGCAATCGGGCTGGCCGCGCAGGGTGATCTTGCGGCTTTCGGCATAAAGGCCGTCATAGATCAGCATCTCACCACGCAGCACCGCACCGGCACCGGTCAGCGCCTTCACCGCCTCCAGCGCCATCATCGCGCCGATGACACCGGGCAGCGGCCCGACCACCCCGGCCTCGGAACAGCTGGGCGCCAGCCCGGCCGCCGGTGCTTCGGGAAAGATGCACTGATAGCAGGGGCCGCTGACCGAGGGCTGGAACAGCGAGATCTGCCCCTCCCACTGCGACAGCGCGCCTGAAATCAACGGCTTGCCCAGCGCCACCGCCGTGCGATTGGCCAGATAGCGGGTTTCGAAGTTGTCGGTGCCGTCGAGAATCAGATCGTAATCGGCAAAAAGATCCGCCGCGATCTCGGCATCCAGGCGGCGATGATAGGGGCGCACCTCCACATAGGGGTTCTGCGCCACCATCGCGGCCTGCGCCGAAAACACCTTGGGCCGCCCGATATCATCATCGCGGTGAATGACCTGCCGTTGCAGATTGGCGTTCTCCACCAGATCATCGTCGATGACGCCGATTGTGCCGACGCCAGCGGCGGCCAGATATTGCAGCGCAGGCGCGCCCAGACCACCGGCTCCGATCACCAGCACGCGGGCGTTGCGCAGTTTTTTCTGCCCGGGGCCACCCAGCTCGCGCAGGACAATATGGCGGGCGTAGCGCTCCAGCTCTGTCTCGGAGAATTTCTGCGACCGGGGCTGGGTCGCCTCACTGTCGGCCGCCTTCGGCTGCGCCCGATTGCGCAGGACACGCAGCCCCTGACGGTAGCCCAGCACCAGCGTCACGGCCCCCGCCAGCATCAGCCAGGGGGCGGCGGTTTCCCCGGTGGCCAGCCGCAGCGGCGCGGTCGCAGGCAGGGTCAGATGCAGCGTCAGGATCGCACCATAGAGCAATGCCAACAGGCTGAACCGCAAACGGCGTCCCAGCCCCAGGAAGTGGCCACCCCACCAGATCAATGCTGCAAGGACAAGGATCGACAGCATCAGCCCTGCCCCGTCGAGCCGAAACCGCCAGACCCGCGCGGCGTCTCATCCAGCGTTTCGACCAGCTGGAACTCCGCCCGCAGCACCGGTGCCACCACCATCTGCGCAATGCGGTCCCCATGGGCGATGTCAAACGCGGCCTCGCCGGCATTCATCACAATCACCCCAAGCGGACCACGATAGTCGCTGTCGATGGTTCCGGGGGTATTGGGCAGGGTGATGCCATGTTTCAGCGCCAGACCCGAGCGCGGGCGGATCTGCACCTCATAGCCCTCGGGGATCGCCAGCCGCAGGCCCGTGGGCACCAGCGCGCGGGCACCGGGGGCAAGCGTCAGGCTGGCGCGATCCGGCAGATTGGCGCGCAGATCGGCGCCTGCCGCGCCGCTGGTCTGATAGGCGGGCAGCGGCACCTCCCGGTCTGCGCCTTCGTCATATGTGATACGGATATCGACCATTCTCTGCCTGATCCCTCTTGGTTTCGTCCTGTGCGGCTCTGTTCAGCCCGTCTCCGCCAGCGCGTGTGCAATGCGGTCGGCCAGCTTGCGGGCAACCGCGTCCTTGTCCATGCGCGGCCAGCTTTCGGCGCCTGCATCGGAGATCAGGATCACCGCGTTCTCACGGCCGCCCATGATACCGGTTGCCGGGGAGACGTCATTGGCGACAATCCAGTCGCAGCCCTTGCGCAGGCGTTTGGCGGTGGCATTGTCAACCACATCATTGGTCTCCGCCGCAAAGCCGACGACAAGTCCCGGTCGCCCCTGCTCCAGCCGCGACACGGTCTTGAGAATGTCGGGGTTCTCGGCAAATTCCATCACCGGCAGCCCATCCTTGGATTTCTTCAGCTTGCGATCCGATGCGCTGGTCACACGCCAGTCGGCGACCGCCGCGGCAAAGACACCGGCATCTGCGGGCAGCGCCGCTGACACCGCCTCGGCCATCTCCCGCGCGGTCTCAACGGCCACCACTTCGACGCCATCGGGCGGCGCAACGCTGGCCGGGCCCGTGATGAAGACCACTTCAGCGCCCAGATCGCGCAGAGCACGGGCCAGCGCTGTCCCCTGCGCGCCCGACGATCGGTTGGCGATGTAGCGCACCGGGTCGATCGGCTCATGCGTCGGGCCGGAGGTCACGACGATGCGCCGCCCCTTGAGCGGTCCATCGGACAGTTTCGCGGCAATGGCGGCAACAATGGCGTCCGGTTCCGCCAGACGGCCGGGACCAAATTCGCCGCAGGCCATGCCGCCCTCATCCGGGCCGACGCAGGACACACCATCCGCCATCAGGCTTGCCAGATTGCGCTGGGTCGCGGGGTGCTGCCACATGCGCACATTCATCGCAGGAGCCAGCAGCACCGGAGTATCTGTGGCCAGCAGCAGGGTTGAGGCCAGGTCATTGGCGTGACCATGGGCCATCTTCGCCATCAGATCCGCCGTGGCCGGGGCCACCACCAGTAGATCCGCACTGCGCGACAGCTGGATATGACCCATCTCCGCCTCGGCGGTAAGGTCAAAGAGATCGCGGTGCACCGCCTGCCCGGCCAGCGCCGAAACGGACAGCGGAGTTACAAATTCCTCGCCCGCCTTGGTCAGGACCGGCACCACCTCGGCGCCCTGATCCTGCAGGCGGCGGATCAGCTCCAGCGATTTATAGGCGGCAATCCCGCCACCGATGATCAGGAGAATACGTTTGTTCGCCAGCATTTGCCTATCCTTGCCGCAGATCCCGGCAAACTCTACTGCGCCCTGTCGCCAGTGTGAAACGGTTTTCCGCAGGGTGTCTGCCGCAGCGCGCGCGTGCCCCTCACTGGAAGGCCAGACAGGGATCGGCGCGCGGGACTGGATCTGCCTCCATCACCACATCAAACGTCCCCTCGATCTGCCCACCTTCGGACTGGCCCAGAGCGGTGATCTTCAGCGCCGGGCGCGCCTGCCGCAAGGCCAGCGGCGCGCCACGATCCAGCCGGGCATGGCCATTGCCGGTCACCACCACGACCGGCCCCGGATTCTGGCCGCCAGATTGCCTGACCGGGTCTGCGGCGACGTGAACCAGCGCCGCAACTACAGCGCGGGCCAGCACCGCATCGCGCAGCCGCTGAAGCTCAACCAGAACCGGCAGCATCTCGCCCGGCATCGCATTGCAATGGCTGGCCAGCTGATCGGCTTCACGCGCCGCCTGCTCTGCCTCATCCAGCGGGGTGGAGAGCCCATAGGCCGCCGCATCAGGACCAAAGACCCCCGCCACGCCCTGTTCCATCGCGCGGCGGGTTTCCGTTCGCGGCACCAGCGCGCCGAACTGCGCCGCCCCGTGACTGGCGGCAAAGACCGGTTGATAAAGCGCGAACTCAGGCCAGAGCCGGACAGCGTCCAGTCGAGCGTCTCTGCCAGTGCCTGACCATCCTGCAACAGATCCGGTGTCAGCGCTGCCGCCTGCGTCGCCGTGATCATCTCCCAGACCACAGCGGCGGGCTGGAGCGCGGTGATGATCTCTGCCTGCACCGCGTGATGGGCGGGGTTGTCGTGGATCTCGCCCAGAAACACCACGTCAGCCCCGGCCAGAACCGGCAGCACCTCCGCCACCGAGCTGGCCAGCACCGCAGGCGGGCGGACCTGTCCACTGTGTTCGTCCGCGCGGGCCGTGCCGGTCATGACGGCAGCCGCGACAAGAACGCCGACGGCGATCGGTCCCCATGCCGCCGCGCAGATGCAAAAGGCGCGCCCGAAGTCGGACACGCCTTTGATCATGATAGGTATCTGAGATGTCATAGGAGGAAGTTCTGAACTTCCCGTGAGCAGGTTTCAAGCGATTTGCGCATCTTCTGAAAGGCGCCCGCCTCGAGCTGGCGGACACGCTCCTTGGACAGGCCCAGCTCCGTGCCGAGGCTCTCCAACGTGCGCGGCTTGTCCCGCAGCTTGCGTTCGGTGATGATGAAGCGTTCGCGGTCGTTCAGCGCCTGCATCGCCTCCACCAGCCAGATCCTGAGCTGCCTGGTGTCATGGCTTTCCTCGACCAGCTCGGCGGCCTGGGCGCTGTCGTCCTCCAGCGCTTCGATCCACTCGCGGCCCTCTTCCTCGGCCGATTGCACCGCATTCAGCGAGAAATCCGCCCCGGCCAGCCGCCCGTCCATCATCTGCACATCGCGCAGCGGCACACCGATTTCGGTGGCGATCTTCTGATGCAGCTGGTGCTGATCCAGCTGGGTGCCCTCGGACTGGGCCTGACGCTCCAGCTGGGCCTGCACCCGACGCATATTGAAAAACAGCGACTTCTGCGCCGAGGTCGACCCGGTCCGCACCATCGACCAGTTGCGCATCACATAGTCCTGAATCGACGCCTTGATCCACCAGACCGCATAGGTCGAAAAGCGCACCCCACGGTCAGGGTCGAATTTATCGGCCGCCTTCATCAGGCCCAGCCCGGCCTCCTGAATGAGATCATTCATCGGCGCGCCGTAGCGGCGGAATTTGGAGGCCATAGAGATCGCCAGTCGCATATAGGCATTGATCAGCCGATGCAGCGCCTGCACGTCCCGCTCATCCCGCCAGGCGTAGGCCAGTCGCAATTCGGTCTCAGCGTCCAGCAATTCCGCCTTCATTGCCCGCTTGGGCAACGGGTTTTCGATCATGGTATCAAGAGCCATTTTTCTTCCCCGTAGATGAATTTTGATCTGAATACGGACGATGCGCCCTCTTGGATCACTTCAGTCTTGGTAAATTCCCGAAAATCAGGCTCGGGACTGTCGTCTCGGCCCCCAGCGTGGTTGGACAGGCGCGAAATGCGCCGCCACAGCGGGCCGGTCCGGGTGCAATCAACCTCTGAAATCAGCGTCATCTCTGCGGGCCTGACGCGCGCCCGTGGTCAACACATCTTGTGTTGCGCCGCACCCGTGGCTACCCAGTCACGCAACACTCGATAGCTTCAGGGTAATAAAAGTGCCGACTAAAGTCACATTCATTCTGGGCGGTGCGGCATCGGGCAAATCGGCCTATGCCGAGGAAATCTGCCTAAACTCAGGGAAAGACAGGGTTTATCTGGCCACTTCACAAGTGTTTGACGAGGAGATGCGGGCCAAGGTGGACCGCCATCTGCATCAGCGCGGCGCCGGCTGGACCACCCATGAGGCGCCACGGGACCTCGCGCCGGTGCTCGACTCGCTGCGCGCCGACCAGATCTGCCTGCTGGACTGCGCCACCATGTGGCTCAGCAATCAGATGCTGGCGGAGGCGGATCTGATTGTTGAGCAGGCAGCGCTGATGGCCGCCTTGCAGCGCTGCGCCGCCGAGGTGGTGGTGGTGTCAAACGAGGTGGGCCATGGCATCGTCCCCGACAATGCGCTGGCCCGGCAGTTCCGCGAGGCGCAGGGACGGCTGAATATCGCATTGGCCGGGGTGGCCGACCGGGCTGTGCTGGTCACCGCCGGGCTGCCGCAGGTGCTGAAAGGAACGCTATGAGCAACGATGCGATCACGAGACTGTTTCTGGTCCGTCACGGCCCGACCCATGCCAAATCCATGGTTGGCTGGTCCGATCTGCCCGCCGATCTGTCCGATACCGCCGCGCTGGACCGGCTTCACGGGTATCTGCCCCCCGAGGCGCTGGTGGTGTCCTCCGACCTCAGCCGGGCGCGCGATACGGCCACGGCCATCGGGCGCGACCGGCAGCGGCTGACGGACCAGCCGGCGCTGCGCGAAATCCATTTCGGCGCCTGGGAGCTGCGCAGCTGGCGCGAGATTGACGCCGAAGACCCCGAGCGTATCCGCGCTTATTGGGAAACCCCCGGCGATGTAACCCCGCCCGGCGGCGAGAGCTGGAATCAGGTCTGCGCGCGGGTAAACGCAGCCATCGATGGTCTGATCGAGGCGCATCGCGGCCGGGATCTGGTGGTGGTTGGCCATTTCGGCCAGATCCTGACGCAGATCCAGCGCGCCGAGCAGCTGACCGCCGAGGAGGCCTTTTCGCATCGGATCGACAACCTGTCGGTCACCGAGATCACCCATCAGGGCAGCAGCCGGGATCGCGGCTGGGGGCGTGGTAGAATAAATCACATTCCGTGATGGGTTAGCGAACAAATATTCCGTTTGAGAATGACTCGAGGCGCGCTAACCTCGCGACATGACATATCAACTCTATATCGGTGATCGCAAGTATTCCAGCTGGTCGTTGCGCGGCTGGCTGATGCTGGAAAAATTCAACCTGCCTCATGAGGTCTCGCTGGTCGAGATGTTCTCGGGCACCATGGCGGAGAAGATGGCGGCACTGGCCCCGGCACGGCTGCTGCCGACGCTGCAATTGCCGGATGGCACGGTGATTGGTGAAACCGTCGCCATCGCCGAAACGCTGGCGGAACGGCACCCGGAGGCTGGCATGTGGCCGCAGGATCCGCGCCAGCGGGCAACGGCACGCTGGCTGGTGGCCGAGATGGCCTCGGGCTTTGGTGCGCTGCGCAGCGCCTGCCCAATGCAATTGGCACATATCTATCAGGGGTTTGAACCCTCTGACGCGGTGCTGGCAGATCTCAAGCGGATTGAAACACTGTTCGCCCATGCACGCGATGTGTCCGGCAGCAAGGATGGCTGGCTGTTTGGCAGCTATTCCATCGCGGATGCGTTCTATGCGCCAGTGGCGGCTCGCATCGTCGGCTTTGATCTGCCTGTTTCGGACGAGATGCGTGCCTATTGCCGCGTCACCCTGTCCGACCCCGTGCTGCGCCGCTGGCAGGACCGCATTGACGAGGTGAGCTATGCAACCGATCCCTACCCGATTGATCTGCCGCGCAAACCCTGGCAGCTGAGCTGACCTCACTGTCCCCGGCATCGCCCCGGCGCCCCCTGGCATCAGGGTGAATAAAACGTAAAACCGCAGCGGCATCGCCGGTGCGTTAACGACTCCGAAACCACGTTGGCCAAGCATCTCTCCCCACCCACAGCGGAAAGGGGAGAGATGATTTCGCGCGCCTATACCGTTGCGTTTCAAGGCGTCGAGGCCCGCCCGGTCGAGGTGCAATGTGCGGTCGCCCCAGGTCTGCCGGCTTTCTCCATCGTCGGCCTGCCGGATAAGGCGGTCAGCGAGGCCCGCGAGCGGGTCCGGTCGGCGCTGGCGACGATGTCGATTGCCCTGCCCTCGCGCCGGATCACCGTAAACCTGTCGCCTGCCGATCTGCCCAAGGAGGGCAGCCATTTTGATCTGCCGATCGCGCTGGCGCTGCTGGCGGCGATTGGGATCATCCCGCCCGAGGCGGCCTCTGAGACCATTGCCCTGGGCGAGCTGTCGCTGGATGGCAATCTGGTGCCGGTGGTGGGTGCCCTGCCTGCCGCCATGGCCGCCGCCAGCGAAGGACGGCGGCTGCTCTGCCCGAAAGCCTCGGGTGCGGAGGCGGCCTGGGTCAGCGATGCGACGGTGATCGCGGCGGGCGGTCTGGCGGATGTGGTGGCGCATTTCACCGGGCAGATGGTGATCCCCCCCGCCGCCCCCGGCGAGGTGATTGATCCCCCCGCGGGAAAGGATCTGCGCGATGTGAAGGGGCAGGAACGGGCCAAGCGCGCGCTGGAGATTGCCGCGGCCGGTCGACATCATCTCTATATGGTCGGCGCGCCGGGATCGGGGAAATCCATGCTGGCGGCGCGGCTGCCCTCGATCCTGCCGCCGCTAAGCGCGGCCGAAGCACTGGAGACCTCAATGATCCAGTCGCTTTGCGGGTTGATCGACGAAGGCGGCATTCGGCGCAGCCGCCCCTACCGCGAGCCGCATCACACCGCCTCGATGGCGGCCATTGTCGGGGGCGGGCGCAGGGCGCAGCCGGGCGAGATCAGCCTGGCGCATAATGGTGTGCTGTTTCTTGATGAGCTGCCGGAATTCAGCCGGGCAGTGCTGGAGACGCTGCGCCAGCCGTTGGAAACCGGCCATGTGAATGTGGCACGTGCAAATGCCCATGTCAGCTACCCGAGTCGGTTCATGCTGGTGGCGGCGGCCAACCCCTGCAAATGTGGCGCGCTCAGCGATGCCAATCGCGCCTGTGCAAGGGCGCCGCAGTGTTCGGCGGATTATCTCGGCCGTATCTCCGGGCCGCTGATGGACCGGTTCGATCTGCGGGTGGATGTGCCGCCGGTCGGCTTTGCCGATCTGGATCTGCCGGGTGATGGCGAGACCTCGGCGGAGGTGGCCGTGCGGGTTGCCATCGCGCGGGAGGTCCAGGCCAGCCGCTACCGCCAACATCCCCAGCTGCGGCAGAATGCCGATGCCGAGGGCCAGCTGCTGGAGGAGGTGGCGACGCCCGACAGCGAAGGCCGGGCCCTGCTGTTGCAGGCGGCGGACCGGTTCGGGCTGACCGCGCGTGGCTATCACCGGGTGCTGCGCATCGCCCGCACCATCGCCGATCTGGATGGGGCGCCGGATGTCCGCCGCCCCCATATCGCCGAAGCGATCAGTTTTCGGATTGCCGCCTGAGGCGTGTTCTCACGCGAGAGCTCAGAGCTTGGCTTCGATCGCCTGCCAGATCTTCTCGGCGATATTGACGCCGTCGAAGCGTTCCAGCTCCTGAATGCCGGTCGGCGAGGTCACGTTGATCTCGGTCAGGTAGTCGCCGATCACGTCGATGCCGACAAAGACCTGCCCTTTTTCGCGCAGCAATGGCCCGATGGCGGCGCAGATTTCGCGGTCGCGGTCGGTCAGGCCGATTTTCTCCGGCCGGCCGCCGACATGCATGTTGGAACGGGTTTCCCCCGCCGCAGGCACCCGGTTGATTGCGCCGACGGCTTCGCCATCGACCAGGATCACCCGTTTGTCGCCATTGCTCACATCCGGCAGGAATTTCTGCACGATCAGCGGCTCGCGGCTGAAGCCGGTGAACAGCTCATGCAGCGAGGTCAGGTTGCGGTCGTCGCGGTCCAGCCGGAACACGCCGGCACCGCCGTTGCCGTAGAGCGGCTTCAGAATGATATCGCCATGTTTTTCCTTGAACGCCTTGATCGTCTCAAGATCGCGGGCAATGGCGGTGGGCGGCGTCAGCTCCGGGAAATCCAGAACCAGCAGTTTCTCCGGGTAGTTACGCACCCAGAAGGGATCATTGACCACCAGCGTCTGACCCTTCAGCCGGTCCAACAGATGGGTCGAGGTGATATAGTGCATGTCAAAGGGCGGATCCTGCCGCAGCCAGACCACGTCGAAGTCGCTCAGGTCGACTTCGCGACGCGGACCCAGCTCCGCCGGGTGTCCGGCCACGCGCTGAACGGTCATATCATGACCGCGCGCGGTGATGCGGCCCTCCTGATAGGCCAGCTGGTCGGGGCCATAGAAAAACAGGCTATGCCCGCGCGCCTGCGCTTCCTCAGCTAGGCGAAAACTGCTGTCGGCATTGATATCAACGTCGGTGATCGGGTCCATTTGAAAGGCGATTTTCATAATGTCAGTCCCTCATGACATGGGCAAAATGACATGGGCAAACCGCCCACGCCGAATACATGACCCAGCTTGGCGACAGGTTCAATGGCAGAGGCGCTCAACCCTGACCATAGGCGTTTTCCATTACCTCAACCCTGCCGGTGCCATCGACCACCGCCACATCCAGCCGCGACTCGGTCAGCTGCCCGGCAGGTTCGCCGGCCAGAAACCCGGCGGCGCTGGTCATCATGCGCTGCATCTGGGTGCTGTTGATGCGGGCGATCGCCTCATCGCGGCTGACGCTGTGCTTGACCTCGACAAAGACCACCATCGCCCCAAGCCTCAGGATCAGGTCGATTTCGGCGCCACCGCCGCGCCAGCGGCGCGCCGCGACTGTGTATCCCCCGCGTTCATAAAACCGGGCGACCAGCTCTTCCGCGGCGTATCCGGCGTGATGGGATCTAGATCCACGCAGCCCGCGCGCAGAGGGCCGTCCGGGCGGGGTATCTGCCCGCCCAGCCATGCTCAGCCTGCGTCCTTGGCCATGTCGAGCGCCAATTGATAGATCTTGCGGCGCGGCAGATTGTGCATTTCGGCAACGATGGAGGCGGCGTCTTTCACGGAGTTGTCCTTTAGGGCGGCGCGCAGATCGCTGTCGAGATCGCCATCGCTGACACTGGTGCCGCGCGCACGGTCCACCAGAACCACAATTTCGCCTTTCACCGGGGATTGTTCCAGTCCTTCGGCGAGGGTCAGCAGGGTATCGCGGCGCACCTCCTCGAATTTCTTGGTGATTTCACGGCAGAGCGCCGCCGGCCGGTCGCCCAATACGCCCGCCATGTCGCGCAGCGAGGCGGCAATCCGCTTGGGCGATTCGTAAAACACAAGCGTGCCGGGGACGGCGGCCAGCTCCTCCAGCCGTTTGCATCTTGCACCACTGGCGTTGGGCAGAAAGCCTGCAAAGAAAAACGCATCCGTTGGCAGTCCGGCCAATGTCAGCGCCGCCAGCGCCGCAGAGGCGCCGGGCGCAACCGTGACCATATGCCCGGCCTCGGCGGCGGCGCGGCTGAGATCATAGCCCGGATCGGCAATAAGCGGCATACCCGCCTCGGAGGCATAGGCCACGGACTGCCCCGCCTCCAGCGCCGCCAGAAGCCGTCCGCGCGCACCAGCGCCGCTGTGATCGTGATAGGCCACGATCTGCCGCCCATTAAGCGGAACACCGTGGATTTCCATCAGCTTACGCAGAGAACGGGTGTCCTCGGCGGCGATCATGTCGGCGGAGGCCAGCACGTCAAGCGCCCGCAAAGTGATGTCGCGCGCGGTGCCGATGGGCGTCGCGACGAAGTAGAGCCCGCATGGCAAATGGACGATCTTGTGATTCACGCTGGACCCGCCTTGTTGGTCGTTTATGATCCCTCAGGTACCAACACGGCGTACGCCGCCGGACAAGGGAGTTTCAAGTCCATTATGTTTGCTGTTTTTCAACACGCCCGCAAGGCGGCACTGGCCGCTGCAACCGTTGTTTCGACGCTGGCACTGGCCGCCTGTGACACCTTGCCGACTGGCAGCGGGCCGTCGATCAACACGACCAAACCCGTTCCGGTCGCCCTGTTGGTTCCGCGTGGCTCGGCGCAGCCCGGTGACGCGCTGCTGGCCAAGAGCCTTGAAAACGCTGCCCGCATGGCGATTGCCGATCTCAACGGGGCGCAGATCGACCTGCGGATCTATGACACCGCCGGCGTGCCGCAGCAGGCCGCAACCGCAGCAACCACCGCGATCAACGATGGCGCGCGGATCATCCTGGGGCCAGTCTATGCCGAGGCCGCAAATGCCGCAGGTCTGGTCGCCGCACAACGCAACGTCAATGTGCTGGCGTTTTCCAACAACACCGCCATTGCCGGCGGCAATGTCTTCATCCTCGGGCCGACCTTTGACAATACCGCGCGACGCCTGACCAGCTATGCCAGCCGTCAGGGCAAGGGCAATATGGTGATCGTCAGCGGCAGTGACCCCGCAGGTCAGGCCGGCCGCGTGGCAATCGAACGTGCCGCCGCCGGGACCGGGGCAAATATCAACGGCTCCGTCAGCTATGAACTGTCGCAGCAGGGCGTGATCAACGCGATCCCGACGATCCGGTCAACCGTTGCCAGCAGCGGCGCGCAGTCGGTGTTCCTGACGGCAAATACCGCAGGCGCCCTGCCCCTGCTGACGCAGCTGATGCCCGAAGCCGGTGTCGATCCTGCGGTGACGCAGTATATCGGCCTCACCCGCTGGGATATTCCGGCGCAGACGCTGGCCCTGCCGGGTGTGCAGGGTGGCTGGTTCGCAATGCCCGACACCAACCGGTCGCAGCAGTTCCGCAGCCGCTATCAGGCCAGCTATGGCGCCGCGCCGCATCCGATCGGTGGTCTGGCCTATGATGGGATTGCCGCAATCGGTGCGCTGGTGAGTGCCGGCAAATCCGACGCGCTGACCGGCGCGGCACTGACCCGTGGCAATGGGTTCCAGGGCACCGGTGGTATCTTCCGCCTGCGCCCAGATGGCACCAATGAACGCGGCCTTGCGGTTGCGACAATCCAAGAACAGAAGGTTGTGGTTATTGACCCAGCTCCCAGCAGCTTCGCCGGTGCCGGATTCTGATCCAGCGCTGCCGGACACCGTCCATCTGCCACCCTTGCTGGGGCCGCTGATCTGCGACCCCGGCAAAATTTTTGACGCCGTTGCCGTGCGCGCCGCCATCACCGCCCTGTCGCGGGATTGCTCAGCGGCGGAGCTGCGCGCTGGCGTTGTGAAAATCCTACGCGAGGCCAATCTGGCCGGGCGCGCCGCCATCGCCGAGGCCTTTGCCGAGGAACCCTTTGCGGCGCGGGCGCTGACCCGGTCTTATGTCTATCTGACCGATGGGCTGGTTACTGCCGCCTATTTCACAGCCACCAGCCTGCTGCATCCGCTGGCCAACCCGACCCAGGGCGAGCGGATCGCGGTGATTGCCGTTGGCGGCTATGGCCGCGGTGAAATGGCACCGCAGTCCGATGTGGATCTGCTGTTCCTCACCCCGTACAAGATCACCGCCTGGGCCGAGAGCGCGATTGAATCGATGCTCTATATCCTGTGGGATCTGCGCCTGAAGGTGGGCCATTCGAGCCGCACCATCCGTGACTGCATCCGTCTGGGGGGCGAGGATTTCACCATTCGCACCGCCATGCTGGAACAGCGGTTTCTGGATGGCGATGCCGGGCTTGCGGCTGATCTGGATAGGCGGCTTAATGCGGAGCTGTTTTCCAAGGACGCCCGCGATTTCGTCGAGGCCAAGCTGGCCGAGCGCGATGCGCGCCACCTGAAACAGGGCGAACGCTATGTGGTGGAACCCAACGTCAAGGAAGGTAAAGGCGGGCTGCGCGACCTGCAATCGCTCTATTGGATCGCCAAATACCTGTACCAGGTGCAGGATGTCGCCGAACTGGTGCCGATGGGGCTGTTCAGCCCGGAAGAGCTGGATTCCTTTGCCAAGGCGGAGAATTTCCTCTGGGCAGTGCGGGCGCATCTGCATCTGCTGACCAAACGCGCCACCGAGCAGCTGAGTTTCGACCTACAGGTCGAGGTCGCCGCCCGTATGGGCTATGAGGATCGGGCTGGTCGCCGCGCCGTCGAGGTCTTCATGCAGGAGTATTTCCGCCACGCCACCAAGGTGGGTGACGTGACCCGGATCTTTCTCACCAAACTGGAAGCCACCCATCAGAAGAGCGAGCCGCTGCTGGAGCGGATTTTCCGCCGTCGCCCGAGGGTCAAACCCGGCTATGTGGTGGTGCACAACCGGTTGGATGTCTCTGATCCCGAAGCCTTTTGCGCGGATAAGCTGAACCTGTTGCGGATCTTTGAGGAGGCGCTGCGGACGGGGATGCTGATCCACCCGGATGCCATGCGGCTGGTGACTGCCAGCCTGCATCTGGTCGACGACGAGATGCGCAACGACAAGGAAGCGCGGCGGATTTTTCTGGATCTGCTGCTGAAACACGGCAACCCGGAACGCGCGCTGCGGCGGATGAACGAACTGGGGGTGCTCAGCGCCTTTGTGCCCGAATTCGAGCCGATCGTGGCGATGATGCAGTTCAATATGTATCACTCCTACACAGTGGATGAGCACACCATTCAGGTGATCTCCAACTTTGCCGCCATCGAGCGGGGCGAGCTGGAGGACGAGCTGCCGCTGTCCTCCACCGTGATCCGCAAGGGGGTCAATCGCAAGGTGCTGATGGTCGCCATGCTGCTGCATGATATCGGCAAGGGGCGCGAGCAGGATCATTCGATCCTGGGGGCGCAGATTGCCCGGCGTGTGGCGCCCCGGCTTGGTCTCAACAAAAGCGAAAGCGAAACCGTTGAATGGCTGGTGCGCTATCACCTGCTGATGTCGGATATGGCGCAGAAACGCGATATTGCCGATCCGCGCACGGTGCGCGGCTTTGCCAAGGCGGTAAAGACGATCAAGCGGCTGGACCTGCTGCTGCTGCTGACGGTCTGCGACATTCGCGGCGTCGGGCCGGATACCTGGAACAACTGGAAGGCCGCGCTGCTGCGGGCGCTTTATAACCAGACCCGCGAGGCGCTGGAGAATGGCGTGGAGGCGCTGAACCGCGCCCATCGCGGCACCGAGGCCAAGAAGGCCCTGCGCGCCGCCCTGCCCGACTGGCCCAAGGCCGATCTGAAGATCGAGACCGCCCGCCACTATGACCCCTACTGGCAGGGGCTGCATGTGACGGCCCATATTGATTTTGCCGAGATGCTGCGCGAACTGACCGATCTGGACGACCCGGGTGGGGTGATCATCCGCCTGCACCCCGATGAGGATCGCGACGCCACCCGCGCCTGTTTCTCGATGGCCGATCACCCCGGCATCTTTGCCCGGATTGCCGGCGCGCTGGCACTGGTGGGCGCGAATGTGGTGGATGCGCGGTCCTATACCACCAAGGACGGCTATGTGACGGATGCCTTCTGGATCCAGGATTCCGAAGGTCACCCCTATGAGGCCGCCCGGCTGCCGCGTCTGCGCGAGATGATCCACAAGACCCTGAAGGGCGAGGTGATCACCGGCGAGGCGCTGAAATCGCGCGACAAGATCAAGAAGCGCGAGCGGGCGTTTAACGTGCCGACGCATATCACCTTTGATAATGATGGCTCGGAGATCTACACGATCATCGAGGTCGACACCCGCGACCGCCCCGGTCTGCTCTATGATCTGGCGCGCACACTGGCGGGGGCCAATATCTATATCGCCAATGCGATCATCGCGACCTATGGCGAGCAGGTGGTCGATGCGTTTTATGTGAAGGATATGTTCGGGTTGAAATACTACTCCGAATCCAAACAGAAATCGCTGGAGGCCAAGCTGCGCAACGCCATCGCCGAAGGGGCAAAGCGGGCCGGATCATGAAGCCGATCAAACTGCTGTCGGGCTTTCTCACCGTCGGATTCTGGACGCTGGCAAGCCGCATCCTGGGGTTTCTGCGTGAAATCCTGATCACCGCCTATATCGGGCCGGGTCCGTTGATGGATGCCTTTGTGGCCGCTTTCCGGCTGCCGAACATGTTCCGCCGCTTCTTTGCCGAGGGCGCGTTCAACGCGGCTTTTGTGCCGATGTTTGCCAAGCGACTGGAGAGCGGCGAGGATCCGCAGGGGTTTGCGCAGGAGGCGTTTAACCTGCTGGCGGTGACCGTGCTGCTGCTGGTGGGGATTGGCATGGTGTTCATGCCGGCCCTGGTCTGGGCCACGGCGGGCGGTTTTGTTGGCGATGCGCGGTTTGATCTGGCGGTGGGCTACGGGCAGATCGTCTTTCCCTATATTCTGTTCATGTCGCTGGCGGCGCTGTTTTCCGGCGTACTGAATGCCACCGGTCGTTTTGCGGCGGCGGCGGCGGCGCCTGTCTTGCTCAATATCTTTGCCTGCGCGGCCATGGTGGCGGGCGCGGTGCTGGGGGGCGAGGTGATCACCTGGCTGGTCTGGACCATTCCGGTTGCAGGGGTTGCACAGCTGGCGCTGGTGTGGATCGCCGCCAGCCGGACCGGTATCCGCTTGCGCCCCGGCCTGCCGCACTGGACCCCGCGCATGAAGAAGCTCGTCCGTGTGGCGCTGCCGGCAGCGCTGGCGATGGGGGTCACGCAGATCAATCTGGTGGTCGGCCAGCAGGTGGCCTCTGACATTGAAAACGCGGTGAGCTGGCTGTTTGTGGCAGATCGCCTCTATCAGCTGCCGCTGGGGGTGGTGGGGATTGCGATTGGCATCGTGCTGCTGCCGGATCTGTCGCGCCGTCTGCGGGCGGGGGACGATGCGGGCGGGCGCGATGCGTTTTCCCGTGCCGGGGAATTTTCGCTATTGCTGACCCTGCCCTCGACTGCGGCGTTTCTGGCGGTGCCTGTTGTGCTGGTGTCGGTCCTTTATGAGCGTGGCGCCACCGGGGCCGAGGATGTGGCCGCCATTGCGCTGGCGGTGGCGATCTACGGCGCGGGCCTGCCGGCATTTGTGCTGCAAAAAGTGCTGCAACCGCTGTTCTTTGCCCGCGAGGACACCCGCTCGCCATTTCGCTATGCGCTGGTGGCGATGGTCATCAATGCCGCTCTTGCCTTTGGTCTGAAACCCTATCTGGGCTGGATCGCCCCCGCCATCGCGGCGACGGTGGCGGGCTGGGCGATGGTCGCCTGCCTGTGGCTGGGGGCCCGCCGTATGGGAGAGGTCGCGCGCTTCGATCAGCGCTTCTATGACCGGAGCCTGCGCATCCTGGCGGCCTCCGCCATCATGGGGCTGGCGCTATTCGGCGTGGTACAGAGCTTTGGCTGGCTGTTCTACCTGCCCAGCTGGCGCTACCTCGCACTGCTGGGTCTGATCGTGCTGGGCGCGGTGGTCTATTTCGGCGTCGGCCAGATCATCGGGGCGGTGCGCCTCGGCGACCTGAAACGCTCCGTCCGCCGGGGCGGCGACACGGGGTGACGGGGGAGACGGGGGTGCGGCCGGTGCCTCGGTAGCCCCACCAAGTTGGGTTCTGGCAGAGGTTCGTGTTGCTGCGCATCGCGCTGATTAGTGAGATGCGCGGCAAGAGAGCTGGGCAGAGGGGCCATCCCAACCGGCGCTGCACTCATCCGGATCAGATCTGCTCCGGGATAACCCCACCGCTCCTGAGGGTAATTTCGGCGGCGGCCTTGGAGACCGCTGCGCCGAACTGTGCAACATGCGCGTCATCAAACCTGATGCTTGGGCCTGAAATTGACACACCGGCACAGGGTTTGCCGAATTCATCAAAGATCGCGCTGCCGATGCACGACATGCCTTCGTAGCGCTCTTCGCTGTCAAAGGACCAGCCACGCGCGCGGATCTGCGCAAGATCCTCGAACAGGGATTTCGGGCTGGTATGGGTATTGGCCGTGAATTGTTGCAGGCCCGCTTTTGTCAGCAACTGGGTGACTTTCTCTTCTGACAGCTGTGACAGAATGGCCTTACCGGTGCCGGAGGCATGCATGGCCGTGCGCGTGCTCGGCGGGAAGAACGCGCGGATCGGATTATGTGTTTCTACCTGCCCGATGAAGACAACCTCCGCGGCGGCGGGCACCGCCAGATTCGCAGTCTCGCCGGTCTGCTCCATAAGCAGCTGCATGACGGGGCGCCCGATCTCGGCAAGGTTTCTGCGTTTCAGAAAGGACGAGCCGGTGCGAAAGGCCTCGATCCCTATGAGCCAGTCCTGGCGGTCTTCATCGAAGGTGACGAAGTTGTGCTTTTGCAGGGTCATCAGAATGCGATGGGTCGTGGCTGTGGGAACACCGACGGTCAACGACAAATCCGTCAGCGTCAGACGATCCGCGCGTGCAATGGCTGTCAGCACACCAAGGGCACGATCCAAAGACTGAAGCGTGCCTGCACTGCTTTCGGTGAATTGTGACTTCGGTCTGCCACGGGACCGTTTCTGTTTTTGCATCGTCATTCCTAGCTCATACCTCGCGATGCCTCAAAGGTATCGAAGTGAAAAATATTTTCAAGACGAACAGCGGTCGGGATATGAAAAATGTAAAATTCATCAATATCAGTGACTAAGTGAATATTCTTCAATACTGGAAATATTTTTCAAGAAAATTGCAGCACACCTTCGAACTGGTAATAATAACTTACCAAAGCGGAGAATCGAGTGATGTCAGATCAAAATCCAGTCTTTATTCCAGGCCCCACCAACATTCCCGAGAGGCTCTTGTCGGCGATGCATGTTCAGACGCGGGACCACCGCGCTCCGGATTTTGTCAGCACGTTTGCACCGGTTCTGGAGGGCACAAAGAAAGTGTTTGGTTCGACGAATGGCAAGATCATCACCTTTCCCGCAAGCGGGACCGGTGGCTGGGAGGCCTCTGTCACAAATACCCTCAGCCCCGGCGATACGGTTCTCGTGGCGCGCTACGGCATGTTCAGCCACCGCTGGATCGACCTGTGCCAGCGTCATGGTCTGGATGTTCAGATCATCGAATGCGCCTGGGGTAGCGGTGCGCCCGCCGAGAAATTCGAAGCCGTGCTGAGCGCAGACAAGGACCATAAGATCAAGGCCGTTCTGGTCACCCACAACGAGACAGCGACCGGCGTGCGGTCGGACATCGCGGGCGTTCGCAAGGCGATGGACGCCGCCAGCCACCCGGCGATGCTGTTCGTGGATTGCGTCAGCTCGCTGGCGTCGATGGAGTTCCGCTTTGACGATTGGGGCGTGGATATCGCGGTATCCGGGTCGCAGAAGGGCTTCATGCTGGCCACCGGCATGGCCATCCTGTGTGTCAGCCCCAAAGCGCTGGACGCAATGGCAACCGCCACATTGCCCCGTACCTTCTTTGATTTCCGCGACATGATGGCGGCCAACGCCTCAGGCGGATTTCCCTATACGCCGCCGTTGCAGCTGATTTACGGCATGGGCGAAAGCCTGAAGATGCTTTTTGAAGAAGGGCTGGAGAACGTTTACGCCCGCCACTTCCGGCTGGCGGAAGGCGTGCGCCGCGCGGTTCAGGCATGGGGGCTGAAGCTGGTCGCCCAATCGCCCGAGCTCTACTCGGACACGGTGAGCGCGATCTATGTGCCAGAGGGGTTCGACAGCAATGCGCTGACCGAGCACGCCTTTGACGCCTACGGCGTGTCCTTCGGGATTGGGCTGGGCGAGATGAACGGCAAGGCCTTTCGCATCGGCCATCTGGGCAGCCTGACCGACGTCATGGTTCTGTCCGGTCTTGCCACCATAGAGATGGCGATGGCCGATCTCGATTATCCGGTCCAACTCGGCAGCGGGGTGACTGCCGCACAGGAGTATTTCCGCAGCACCCATGCAACCGCAGCCAAAGCGGCCGCGTGATGAAGGATATCCAACCCATGTATATCCCCACCTACGAGGACATGCTGGCCGCGCATGAGCGGATCAAGCCACATATCCGCCGTACACCGGTTCGGACGTCGGATTACCTGAACGAGATCGCCGGGTGCGACCTGTTTTTCAAGTGCGAGAACTTTCAGGAGCCGGGTGCTTTCAAAGTGCGCGGTGCCTCGAACGCCGTATTCGGCCTTGATGATGACCAGGCGGCAAAGGGTGTTGCGACGCATTCCTCGGGCAACCATGCTTCCTGCCTGAGCTATGCGGCGATGTTGCGGGGCATCCCGTGCAATGTGGTCATGCCGCACACCGCGCCACAGGCCAAGAAAGACACGGTGCGCCGCTACGGCGGCAAGATCACCGAATGTGAGCCCTCTACCACCTCGCGCGAGGAGACCTTTGCCAAAGTGCAAAGCGAAACTGGCGGTGACTTCGTGCACCCCTATAACGACCCGCGCGTCATCGCTGGCCAGGGGACCTGCTCGAAAGAATTCATGGAACAGACCGGTGGTCTCGATATGGTTGTGGCCCCGATCGGTGGCGGCGGCATGATTTCGGGAACCTGCCTGACCCTGTCGACACTTGCGCCGGAAACCAAGGTGATCGCGGCCGAACCCGAACAGGCCGACGATGCGTTTCGCAGCTTCAAGGCCGGATATATCATTGCCGATGACGCACCCAAGACCATTGCGGACGGGCTGCTGGTGCCGCTCAAGGACCTGACCTGGCACTTCGTTTCGACCCATGTGTCCGAGATTTACACAGCCTCCGAGCACGACATCATTGATGCGATGAAGCTGGCCTGGAAGCACCTGCGGGTGGTCATGGAGCCATCATCGGCGGTTTCGCTCGCAACGGTTCTCAAGAACCCGGAGGCCTTCAGGGGCAAGCGCGTCGGCCTGATCATAACCGGTGGCAATGTCGACCTCGACAAGCTGCCCTGGCTGACCGCCGCCTGATCTCAATCATCTTACTGAAATCCCGACAGAGGAGCACGGACATGAAGGACATGACCAATCTCGACGCATTCGAAGTGGGCTACGACATCCCGGCCAAACCGGGCATGGACGAGGCTGACATACAGACCCCATGCCTTGTGCTGGATCTGGACGCGCTGGAGCGCAACATCAAGAAGATGGGCGACTATGCCAAGGATCACGGTATGCGCCACCGCACCCACGGCAAGATGCACAAGTCGGTCGACGTGCAGAAGCTTCAGGAAGAGCTCGGCGGCGCCTGCGGTGTCTGCTGTCAGAAGGTCTCTGAAGCTGAGGTCTTCGCCCGGGGTGGTATCAAGGATATTCTGGTATCGAACCAGGTGCGCGACGCCGCCAAGATCGACCGTCTTGCGCGTCTGCCGAAGCTGGGCGCCCGCGCGATCTGTTGTGTCGATGATATCGACAATGTGGCTGACCTTGCGGCTGCGGCCAGGACGCATGGGACCCAGATTGAATGCCTCGTCGAAATTGACTGTGGCGCAGGACGCTGTGGCGTGTCGAGCACGCGCGATGTCGTGGAAATCGCCAAGGCCATCGACGCCGCAGAAGGTCTGAAATTTGCCGGCATCCAGGCCTATCAGGGCGCGATGCAGCATCTTGACGACTATAACGAGCGCAAGGCGAAGATCGACGTTGCGGTGGCCATGGTCAGGGATGCGGTCGACACGCTGAAAACCGAAGGCCTGGAGTGTGACATCGTCGGTGGCGGTGGCACCGGATCTTATTACTTCGAGTCGAACTCGGGTGTTTACAACGAATTGCAATGTGGCTCCTACGCCTTCATGGATGCCGACTATGGCCGCATCCTCGACAAGGACGGCAAGCGCATCGACGCTGGGGAATGGGAGAACGCCTTGTTCATCCTGACCACGGTCATGAGCCACTCCAAGGCCGACAAGGCCATCGTGGATGCAGGCCTCAAGACCCAGTCCGTAGACAGTGGGTTGCCCTTTATCTACGGCCGAGACGATGTCGAATATCTCAAATGTTCGGATGAGCATGGCGTTGTCGCAGATCCCGGTGGAGCCCTGAAGGTCAACGACAAGCTCCGGCTCGTGCCCGGCCATTGTGACCCGACCTGCAACGTCCATGATTGGTATGTCGGCGTGCGGGGCGGCAAGGTCGAAACCCTCTGGCCCGTCTCCGCCCGCGGCAAAGCCTATTAACGCCAGCCCTCCTCCCACTGGCGCGCGGGGTGCGGCGTGGTGCTAGACGCTGCCCCCGCAAAATGAACTCACAAAGGAACAAGACGATGACCAACCCGACTGACACCGATGGATTGCTGATTGTCAGCGAGGAGATCTGCGCAAAAACCGTCAGCCGTGCTGATGCTTTTGACGCGGTAGAGGCTGTTTTTGGCGCCATGGCGCGCGGAGACGCTTACAATTTCCCGGTGATCCGCGAGGCGATCGGATACGCCGATGCGATCTATGGGTTCAAATCGGGTTTTGACCGGGCGGGCAAATCTCTGGGTGTGAAATCCGGTGGCTTCTGGCCCGGCAACATGGACAAGGGGCTGACCAACCACCAGTCCACCATCTTTCTGTTTGATCCAGATACCGGTCGTCTTCAGGCGCTGGTCGGCGGCAACTACCTGACAGCAGTCCGTACCGCTGCCTCGTCATCCGTCTCAATTGCTCATCTGGCGAGACAGGACGCCAGAGTCCTTGGCATGGTGGGCGCAGGTCATCAATCCACCTTTCAGCTTCGGGCCGCTGCCGAACAGCGCGATTTCGAGAAGGTCGTCGCCTGGAACCCGCATCCCGACATGCTGCCGCGTCTGGGCGCCGTGGCTGAAGAGCTGGGTCTGGAGTTCGAAGCCGTAACGCAAGAAGAGCTGGGCGCGCAGGCGGATGTGATCATCACCATTACATCGGCGTTTGAACCGCTGTTGATGGCCGACTGGATCAAGCCCGGCACCCATATTGCCTGCATGGGCACAGACACCAAGGGTAAGATGGAAGTGGACGCGGCGCTCTTTGGCAAGGCCACCGTCTTTGCGGATGAGATCGCCCAGTCGATCACCATTGGCGAGGCGCAACATGCAATCGCATCCGGGCTGATCGACGAAGCTGACATCACACCCATCGGTGCCGTGATCAACGGCGACCATCCGGGCCGCAGCTGTGACAGTGAAATCACTGTGTTTGATGGCACCGGTGTGGGCCTTCAGGATCTGGCCGTCGCCTCGGTCGCGGCGCGGATCGCTGATGAAAGAAATCTGGCGACACGCGTCGCTTTGTAAAAGCGGCCCTCCGGTGAAGAGATCGGAGGCTCGGACGCGGAGGGTGCGGCCCAACCGGGCCACGCCGTCGAAATCGCCGGGGATGTCGGGGCTGGCAGACCGCAGGATCCGGGAAAGTCAGATGCGGGTCAACATATGTTTGATCGCCGTTGGCTGCTGTCCCTGACCAGAGTGTTCCCTTTGGAAGCACCCGCAGAACCACGCGCACCCGGTCGGGTGCGCGCCCAATCTCGACAGGTTTCAAGATGCCTTGCGAGGCGCACATGGCCGGGACGTGATCCCCGGCTTACCCAACCGGGTCTGCAAAAAGATCCGGACACATGTCATCAAGGAGGAAAACGACATGAAGAAAGTAGCAACAGCTCTCGCCGCAGCGGCTCTCGCCGCGGCACCGGCCTTTGCCTCAGACAAAATTCTGCTGAAAACGCCGGTCGCCTTTTCAACTGAACTGCCTGGGCTTGGCACCCCGATCGTTCGCGTGTCGGAGGATCTTGCGGCTATCTCAGGTGGGGCCATCAAGATGAAGGTCTACGAGCCCGGCAAGCTGGTTCCGGCGTTTGAGATTCTTGATGCGGTTTCATCCGGCAAGATCAACTCGGGCTTTGCCACCGCTGGCTACTGGGCCGGCAAGATTCCGGCAGCGCCGTTGTTCTCGGCTGTCCCATTCGGCCCCGAAGCAGGCGAATACATGGCCTGGCTCTACTACGGCAATGGCATGGATCTGTATCAGGAGATGTACGATCAGGCCGGTTTCAACGTCAAAGTTCTTCCCTGCACCATTATTGCACCGGAAACCTCGGGGTGGTTCGCTGAAGAAATCACATCGGTTGAACAGCTGAACGGCCTGAAGATGCGCTTCTTCGGTCTGGGCGGCAAAGTCATGCAGAAACTGGGCGTTGCCACATCCCTGCTGCCCGGCGGTGAGATCTTCCCGGCCCTGGAAAAAGGGGCAATCGACGCCACCGAGTTCTCGATGCCCGCCATCGACCAGCGTCTCGGTTTCCACAAACTGGCGAAGTACAATTACTTCCCCGGCTGGCATCAGCAGGCCACCATCTTTGAACTGATCATCAACAAGGATGAATGGAACGAGCTGAACCCGACCTTGCAGGCCCAGATTGAGCTGACCTGCCGGGCGCAGATGACCGAGAGCTTTGCCGAAGGTGAGGCGATCCAGTTTGCAGCGATGCAGAAGAACGTCGATGAAAACGGCGTGACCATTGTCGACTGGACACCCGAGATGCTGGACGTCTTCCGCGCGACCTGGACCGAGGTGGCCGAGGAAGAAGCCGCAAACGATGAGTTCTTTGCAAAGGTATACGCCGACCTGAATGAGTTCAGCGAAGGCTACGCCCTGTGGAAAGCCCACGCATTCCTGCCACGCCAGTAACACATCTAACCCGGACCGGCTTTGCGGTCCGGGTTTTTGATCTGATCGGGGGAGGCCCGGTTCAGGGGAGGAAAAGAAATGACATCGACATCTCACGATCACCAAGACGCCCACTATGACCCGCTTTGGGAAGAAATCGAAAACGACGACCGGAAAGACCCGAAATTCGCAGCCACGCTGGACCGGCTGGTCAAGGGCGTCGGACACGTCGTTATGTGGGCAAATGTGCTCCTGATCCTTGCTATCATAGTGCAGGTTGGGATGCGCTATACGCTGGATCTGAATTTTCCAAAGCTGGATGAATTGCAGTGGCATCTCTATGCGCTGACAACCATGGTCGGCGTGTCCTATGCGCTGAGCACCGACGCCCATGTCCGCGTCGACGTTTTGCGTGCCGACTTTTCCTTCCGCGCCCGGCGGGTGATCGAAATTGTCGGGATCGTGGTTCTGATCTTGCCGTTCTGCTACCTGATGATTGATCAGGGCCTCGATTATTTTCAGGACAGTTACCGGGTCAACGAACGGTCCGACAGCCCCACCGGCCTACCGGCCCGCTGGCTGCTGAAGGCTGTTATCCCGGCCAGCTTTGTTCTGATTGCCATGGCTGCTGTCGCACGCTTGATTCATGACCTCTACATGCTGGTGACCCGCGCCGATCCATCGTCGGATCGCGCTGGTCTGAAACCCCTCATGTGGATGATGGTTGGCTTCGCCATCGTGACGTTCACCCTGATGCAGCTGGTGGACGCGCCTGAGGAAAAGCTCGTCATCGCAATGTTCATGTCCTTCGTCGGTGTCCTGTTCACCGGCATTCCGGTCGCCTGGGTCCTGTCGGGCATCGGCGTTCTTTACTGCGGTATTGCCTACCTCGGCGACAATGACATGCTGCTCTGGACGGGCATGGAGGCCACGTTTACGGGGCTCGATTACCTGACACTTGGCGCGGTTGTGAACCGTGTTTACGCGACGATGTCCAACGCCGTTCTTGTTGCCCTTCCCATGTTTATCTTCATGGGGCTGATGCTGGACGAAAGCGGCGTGGCACAGCGGCTGATGACCTCGATGCAGAGATTGTTCGGCACCATGCGTGGGGGCCTGGCCATCACCGTGACCGCGATCGGGATCATCTTGGCCGCCTCGACCGGTATCGTCGGGGCATCCGTCGTGCTGTTGGGTCTTTTGTCGATGCCCGCGATGATGGAACAGAAATATTCCAAGACTCTGGCAGCAGGCGTGATTGCCTCGTCCGGCACGCTTGGCATTCTGATCCCGCCGTCGATCATGCTGGTCATCATGGCCGACCAGATGGCGCTGTCAGTGGGGGATCTGTTTATGGCGGCGCTGTTTCCCGGCCTGATCATCGGGGGCCTTTACATCCTCTACATCGTGGTGATTTCAACCCTGCGCGCTGATGTGGCGCCACTGCCTGAGGGTGCCAAGAAGGTGGACTGGGCGGCGATCTGGGATGTGTTCAAGGCGGTTCTGCCGCCCGTGGCGCTGATCTTTGCCGTGTTGGGGTCGATCTTTGCCGGTCTTGCGACACCGACGGAAGCGTCAGGCGTTGGCGCCGCCGGGGCCACGCTGCTGGCAATAGGCTATCGCAAGCTGACAATCGCGAAACTGGTCGAAGTGACACGGAACACGTTCAAGACAACGGCCTATATCTTTGCGATCTTCCTTGGTGCCACCTGCTTTGCCTTTGTTCTGCGCGAATTGGGCGGCGATGAGCTGATCACCCACACCATCGAAGGCATGGGCCTGGGAGAAATGGGCACGATCCTGTTCATTCTGTTCATCGTATTTCTGCTTGGTTTTGTGTTGGACTGGATCGAGATCACGCTCATCATCCTGCCGCTTGTCGCTCCGATCATTGCGGCAATGAGTTTGTCGGTACCTGGCTATGGGCTGGATAACCCGGAGCTTGTCTGGTTCGTGATCCTCGTCGCTGTAACGCTGCAAACGAGCTTCCTGACACCGCCGGTGGGGTTTTCGCTGTTCTACCTGAAGGGCGTCTGCCCGCCCGAGGTCACGCTGACGGATATCTACAAGGGCGTCGTTCCCTTCATCCTGCTGCAATTGACCGGACTCGCCCTGGTGATCTGGTTCCCGTCGATCGCAACCTGGCTGCCATCGGTGGCCTATTGAGGCCAGGCTGGTGGCGTCCAGAGTGGCGCCGCCAGCCCTTTCCCGCTGCCAGTATCGAACTGAGAACGCCCTGTCCGATCCTGCGGCCTTCGCGCCCTTACTCCCGGCGGATGCGGTTGCGGATACGGGCCCAGCCACCGGGGGCGAGGAAGAAGGAGAGACCAAAGCCGGTGGCAAAGCCGCAGAGATCGGCGACCCAGTCAAGCGTGCCGCCAAACAGCAGGCCAAACAGCAGCTGGATCCCCATCAGGAAGGCAATCAGCGTGAAGGCGCGGCTTTGCTGGGCGCCGACAAGCGACAATTGCCGCCACAGGATATAGGTAAAGGCTCCGATCAGCCCGTAGACGGCGGGAAAGCCACCGATCAGCGGCACCGGCGATTGAGTGAGCAGCGCATAGCCAAAGGCGCCGCCAATGCCGGATATCAGAAACACCAGAACCATGGCCAGATCGCCAAAGATCTCGCCCACCATCTTGCCCATGGCGAGCACGAAAACGCAGACAAACAGCGTCTGGGTAAAGGCCACATGCACAAAGGGATAGGAGACAAAGCGGATCAGATGCTCCACCGGCCATTGCCCGGTCTCCCACATCCACCAGAAGATGTCGGAAGAGAACGAATAGGTCTGGATCGCCTGTAGCCGCCAGCCAATCGCCTCGGGGCCGCCGATGATGCCGCGCGCGCCGAGGGAAAATCCGGCCTCGATGGCAAAGAGGATCAGCACCAGCGCCACCACCACGGGCGGCAGCGGGTTCACCGGCGACGGCTCTTTTTGATATTCCATCGTGTTCTTGCTCCTGCTTGCCTGCTCTGCTGTTCTGCCCGGCCGCCCGGTTGATCCGCGCGCGGTTGACGAGGGTTGCCGCCATGGTTAAGCCAGCGAGGATCCTAATTCCAGACGGGAGTTTCTTGATGACCGAGACCACATTCACGCCCCGCGTGTTTTCCGGCATCCAGCCATCGGGCAATCTGCACCTTGGCAACTATCTTGGCGCGCTGAAGCGGTTCGTGGACTGGCAGGCCAAGGACGTGGAGAGCATCTACTGCATGGTGGATCTGCACGCGATCACCGTCTGGCAGGATCCGGCGGATCTGAAGAAATCCACGCGTGAGCTTTGCGCGGGCTTCATTGCTGCGGGTCTGGACCCCGAGCAGTCGATCCTGATCAACCAGAGCCAGGTGCCTGAACATGCGCAGCTGGCCTGGATCTTCAACTGCGTCGCCCGCATGGGCTGGATGCAGCGGATGACCCAGTGGAAGGACAAGGCCGGCAAAAATGCGCAGAACGCCTCGCTTGGGCTCTTTGCCTATCCGGCGCTGATGGCGGCGGACATTCTGGTCTATCACGCCACCCATGTGCCGGTGGGAGAGGACCAGAAGCAGCATCTGGAGCTGACCCGCGACATCGCGATGAAGTTCAATCACGACTACGGAGTCAACTTCTTCCCGGAGACCGAGCCGGTGATCGAAGGGGCGGCCACCCGCGTCATGTCCCTGCGCGACGGATCGAAAAAGATGTCGAAGTCCGACCCCTCGGATGCCAGCCGCATCAATCTGACGGATGATGCCGACACCATCGCCAAGAAGATCCGCAAGGCCAAGACCGACCCTGATGCCCTGCCCTCCGAGGTTGAGGGGCTTGAGGGGCGGCCCGAGGCGCGCAATCTGGTCAATATCTATGCCGCCATGGCCGAACTGTCGGTGGAACAGGTGCTGGCCGAAGTCGGCGGCAAGCCGTTTTCCGAGTTCAAGCCGATGCTGGCCGACCTGTCAGTTTCGAAAATGGCGCCGATCACCACGGAAATGGCCCGGCTGATGCAGCATCAGGACGAAATCGACAAGATCCTTGCCCGGGGATCAGAGCGTGCCCGAGAAATCACAGCCCCCATTCTTCGCAAAACTTATGACATTGTGGGCATGGTCGCGCCGGTTACTCTGTGATATCAGGCCTTACGATCCCGCACCCTGCGGGGAGATAGATACTGGAGAATTCGGATGGCCAATGGCACCGTGAAATGGTTCAACGCAACAAAAGGCTACGGCTTTATCGAGCCTGAGTCTGGCGGCAAGGACGTGTTTGTACACATCTCTGCGGTTGAACGCTCGGGCCTTAATGGTTTGAACGACAACCAAAAAGTTTCCTACGAGCTGGAAACTGGTCGTGACGGCAAGCAGTCCGCAGGTTCGCTGGAACTGCTGTAAGGATCGCGGCGCGGAGTTTCCGCGCCCATCCATCTAAAGACATTCTGACCATAGTGACCTGTGGATAGAATCACCTAAGGCCGCCCGTTTCAGGCGGCCTTTTGCGTATCCGGGTCTTTTGCCTGTTCCGGGGCCTATTCAGGGCCTGCTCCGGGCCTGTTCTGGTCGTGGCGCTGGATGACAAGCTGCGGCGATAGTCGCCTGCTAGAGCGCGCGAATGCCGTTCATCGTCAGATCCGCCACCATCTGCGCGTAATCCTCGCGTGCCTCCGGGCCTGCGCCGGAATTCCACATATAGTACCAGTTCAACATGCCAAAGACGGACATGGTCACGGCGCGCAGCCTGGCCGGATCCCTGGCAATTGCTGGCGCGGCCACCCCGGCAAGGGCATCGCTGACCAGCTGCACCAGTTCGCGCTGGTAGGCGCGCAGGAGTTTCTGCTGCGCTTCTGGCAGGGCGCCCATGGCGCTGATCTGGACCTGATGCTCATGATCGGCGCCCTGATAGGCCAGCAGGATTTCCGACACGATGCGCCGCAGACGCTGCTCGGGCGACAAGCCCGTCACATCGACCGTGCAGACCCGGTCGCGCAGCGCGCTGAGATAGGTATCAAGGAGGCCAAACAACACGGCATCCTTGCTGTCGTAGTAATGGTAGATATTCGCCTTGGAGATTCCGCATTCGCGCGCGAGCTGGGTCATCGACGCACGGTCGAACCCCTCCTCGGCAAAGACTTTCGCCGCGGATTTCAGGATCTGGGCGCGCTTGTGGTCGTGGTCTTTTGCGATGGTGCGGGCCAAGCCGGGTTACTCCTTGCTGCGGTTGTCGACGACGCGCTTGGCCTTGCCCTGGCTGCGCTCCACCGATCCCGGCTCGCCTACAATGATCTCGCTTGAGACGCCAACCATATCCTTGATCCGCTTGGTCAGCATCCGCGCGGCTGCGGTCTTGCTGAGTTCGTCGGCGGCATCCGGGTTGGCCTCCACATAAACCCGCATCGCGTCCATGCGGCCGGATTTATACAGCTCAATCTGGTAGTAAGGCGCCAGCCCGCCGGTGGCCAAGAGCTGCTCTTCGACCTGGCTGGGGAACACATTGACACCGCGCAGGATGATCATGTCGTCGCTGCGGCCGGTGATCTTCTCCATCCGCCGCATCGTGCGCGCGGTGCCCGGCAGCAGGCGGGTCAGGTCGCGGGTGCGGTAGCGGATCATCGGCAGGCCTTCCTTGGTCAGCGTGGTGAACACCAGCTCGCCCATCTCCCCGTCCGGCAGCACCTCGCCGGTCTTCGGGTCGATGATCTCCGGCAGGAAGTGGTCTTCCCAGATCACCGGACCATCCTTGGTCTCGACGCATTCATTGGCGACACCCGGCCCCATGATCTCGGATAGGCCGTAAATATCGACCGCGTGCATGTCAAAGGCCGCCTCGACCTCCTTGCGCATGGCGTCGGTCCAGGGTTCGGCCCCGAAAACGCCAACCTTCAGCGAGCACTCGCGCGGATCAAAGCCGACCTTGTGGAACTGCTCCAGAATGTTGAGCATATAGGAGGGCGTCACCATGATGCCGTCAGGCTTGAAATCGGTGATCAGGCCCACCTGTTTTTCGGTCTGGCCGCCCGACATCGGAACAACAGTGGCGCCCAGCCGTTCGATCCCGTAATGCGCGCCCAGGCCGCCGGTGAACAGCCCGTAGCCATAGGCGTTGTGCACCATGTCGCCCTTGCGCAGGCCGGAGGCCCGCAAGGACCGCGCCACCAGATCGGCCCAGTTGCTGATATCATTCGCCGTATAGCCCACAACGGTCGGTTTGCCGGTGGTGCCGGAGGACGCGTGCAGGCGGATGATTTCACTGCGCGGCACCGCAAACAGGCCGAACGGGTAGTTGTCCCGCAGGTCGTTCTTATAGGTGAAGGGGAACTTGGACAGATCCGAGAGCTGTTGTAGATCGTCGGGATGCACCCCTGCCTCGTCAAAGCGCGCCTTATACATCGGCACGTTGTCATAGGCGTGGCGCAGCGACCATTTCAGCCGCGTGAGCTGAAGGTCGCGGATTTCGTCGATCGAGGCGATCTCGATCGGGTCCAGATCAGCCTTTTTCGGGCTCAGGTCTTCCATGGCGTTCTCCACAGCTTGTCTTTGCAATAGGGCTTACTCATCAAACAGCTGACCCTTTATCGCCCGGGAAAAGCCCCGGAATTCGGCGATCTGCTGGCCGTCCTGATTGGTCACTGTCACGTCATAGATGCCGCTGCGCCCGGTCAGGGAAATCTCGCGCGCCGTGGCGATCAGCGTATCGCCCAGCCGTCCGGGCGCGGTGAAGCTGATCACATTGTGCTGCGCCACGGTCGACTGGTTGCGGCTGTTGCAGGCAAAGGCAAAGGCGCTGTCGGCCAGCATGAAGGTGACACCACCGTGGCAGATGCCATGGCCGTTGCAGTGATGCTGGGCGATGGTCAGCTCCAGCGTGGCCTCGCCATCATCCACATGGGTGATCTCCATCCCCGCCCATTTGGACGCATGGTCTTCGGCCCACATAGCGGCGGCGGATTTCTCGGCACGTTCTTTCGGGGTCATGGTCATTTGCCCTTGAACACAGGTGCGCGTTTTTCAAGGAAGCTGGCGACGCCTTCCGCATAATCGGCGCTTTCGCCACAGGTCTTCATCGCGTCCGCCTCGATCTCCAGCTGGTCAGACAGCGTGTTGACCGCCGCCGCCTGAATGCACTGTTTGGTCAGCCCCAGGCCCAATGTCGGGCCATTGGCGAATTTCTCTGCCATCGCGCGGGCCTCTGCCATCAGCGCGTCATCCGGCAGCGCCTTCCAGATCAGGCCCCAGTCCTCGGCCTTTTTCGCGGGCAGCGGTTCGGCGGTCAGTGCCAGCCCCTTGGCGCGGGCCTCGCCCAGCAGGCGCGGCAGATGCCAGCTGCCGCCGGTATCCGGGATCAGGCCAACCTTGGAGAACGACTGGATGAACTTGGCGCTTTCCGCCGCCAGCACCACGTCGCAGGCCAGCGCCAGATTGGCCCCTGCCCCGGCCGCCACGCCATTGACGGCACAGATCACCGGGACGTCCAGCGAGCGGATGAGGTTCACAAGTGGCGCGTAAAAGGTCCGCACCGTGTGCCCGAGATCCGGGGGACCATCCATCTTGCGCGGGTCGCGGTCGCCAAGATCCTGACCTGCACAAAAGCCACGGCCAGCGCCGGTCAGCAGCACTGCACGGGCGCCGCTGTCACGCGCGGCTTCAAGGGCGGCGCGCAAGGCATGGTGCATCTCTTCGTTGAAAGAGTTCAGCCGGTCCGGGCGGTTCAGGGTGATTTCCACCCAGTTTTCGTGGTCCTTCACCAGCAGCGTCTCAGACATCACAGCGCCTCCCTCGTACATGTGTTAACAAAGACCTTGCATAAACCGACCGGTTGGTCAATATATTTGGAGCTTCTCACCTCAGACCGAACCACATTGGTTCAGATGCAAAGGATCGCGCTCATGAGCCTTCTTGATGTTTCCAGCTTTGTTGCGGGCCAATGGGTTGCACCGGGGGCTGGCGCGCGCAACATCGCCAGCGCCATTACCGGCGCACCTCTCGCCCAGGCCGGCAATGATGCGCTGGATGTGCAGGCAATGCTCGACCATGCCCGCACGGTGGGCGGTCCCTCTTTACGCAAGCTGACATTCCACGACCGCGCCCGGATGCTGAAGGCGCTGGCAGGCCACCTGAACCAGCACAAGCAGGCGCTTTACGATCTGTCGTTCAACACCGGTGCCACCCAGTCCGACCACATGATCGACATCGACGGCGGCATCGGCACCATGTTCGTCTTCGCCTCCAAGGGGCGCCGCGAAATGCCGGACGGGCATGTTTATCTGGACGGCGATGTGGAGCAGCTCTCCCGCAACGGCACCTTCCTCGGTCAGCATATCTGCACGCCTTTGCAAGGGGTTGCAGTGCATATCAACGCCTTCAACTTCCCGGTCTGGGGGATGCTGGAGAAGCTGGCGCCGACCCTGCTCGCAGGGGTTCCGGCCATCGTGAAACCGGCGACCGCCACCTGCTATGTCACCGAGCTGGCGGTGCGGCTGATGCTGGACTCGGGCCTCCTGCCCGACGGGGCACTACAGCTGGTGTCCGGCGGCCTCAGTGACATGCTGGACCATCTGACCATGCAGGATGTGGTCAGTTTCACCGGCTCGGCGCAGACCGCGCTGAAGCTGCGGGCGAACCCGGTGATCCTGGAAAACTCGGTCCGTTTTGTGGCCGAACAGGACAGCCTCAACGCGTCGATCCTGGGCCCGGACGCGCAGCCCGGAACGCCGGAGTTTGACCTGTTCGTCAAGGAGGTCAGCCGTGAGATGACCACCAAGGCAGGTCAGAAATGCACCGCCATCCGCCGCATCATCGCGCCGCAGGCGCAGGTGGACGCGGTGATCGAGGCGCTCTCTGCCCGCCTGGCCAAAACCCAGATCGGCGACCCGCGTCTGGAAACCACCCGCATGGGCGCGCTGGTCTCCAACAGCCAAAAGCGTGACGTGCTGGAAAAGGCGGAAATCATCGGCCAGGAAGCTGAGCGTGTCTTCGGTGATCCCGAGAACTTCACCGTCGATGGTGCAGACGCCGACAAAGGCGCCTTTGTGCCGCCGATGCTGTTCCACTGCGCCGACCCGGACCATGCCCAGCGGATCCATGACACCGAGGCCTTCGGCCCCGTCTCCACCATTATGGGCTACCGCGATCTGAGCCATGCGATTGCTCTCGCCAATCGCGGTGAAGGCTCGCTGGTCGCCTCGGTCATCACCCATGATACTGAGGTGGCCCGCGAGGTCGCGCTGGGGGCTGGCGCCTACCACGGGCGGCTTTATTTCAACAACCGCGACTCGATGAAGGAATCGACCGGCCATGGTTCCCCCCTGCCCCACATGGTGCATGGCGGCCCGGGCCGTGCCGGCGGTGGCGAGGAGCTGGGCGGCGTGCGCGGCGTCAAGCATTACATGCAGCGCACCGCCATTCAGGGCTCACCCGATATCCTGTCTGCGATTGGCAAGACATGGGTCCCCGGCGGCACAGAGATCAAGGGCCCGGCACATCCGTTCACCCGCAAATTCGGCGAGCTGGCGATTGGCGAGACCCTGCACACCGCGCCGCGCACCGTGACGCTGGAGGATATCGAGACCTTCGCCCATTTCACCGGCGACACCTTCTATGCCCACATGGACGACGCCGCCGCCAAGCGGAACCCGTTCTTCCCGGGCCGCGTGGCGCATGGCTACCTGCTGTTGTCCTTCGCGGCGGGCATGTTCGTGCAGCCGGACGAAGGCCCAGTTCTGGCCAACACCGGCCTCGACTCCCTGCGCTTCATGAAGCCGGTTTCGGCAGGTGACAGCATCAGGGTGCGCCTGACGGTGAAGAAAAAAACTCCCCGCAACGAGGACTACGGCGAAGTGCGCTGGCATGTCACCCTGACCAATCAGGACGACGAGATTGCCGCCGAATATGAGCTGCTGACGATGAATGCCTTCTGACAGGTGTTTGCAGTGAAACACTCGCCCGGTCTGGCCTAACCGGCCCGGGCGATTTATCTATTCTATATGACCGACACGCAGACCCTCTGGTTTGACACCGCCGTAACCGCCCTCAGCGATCCGCAGAACCAGCGGGTGTGGTCGATTATTGTCTCGCTGTTTGGCGATCTGGCGCAGCGCGAGGGGGATCAGATCGGCGGCAGCGCCCTCACCCGGATCATCACGCCGATGGGCATCAAGCCCGAGGCGATCCGCGTGGCGCTGCACCGGCTGCGCAAGGATGGCTGGATCGACAGCACACGCTCGGGCCGGGCGTCGGTCCATTTCCTGACGCCGATGGGGCGCAGTCAGTCCGCCGCCGTCACCCCGCGCATCTATGCGCCAACCACCGTGCCCCCCGCCGACTGGCACCTGCTTGTGGCTGCGGATGGGCAGAACAGCGCACTGGATGCGCTGTTGCAGCAGCCCAATTATGTCGCGATCAACCGTTCGACCCTGCTGGGTCACGGTCCGCTGCCGCAGGGTCGGGACAATTTCCTTGTGGTGGAACAGCCGGAACTGACGGTGCCCGATTGGCTGCGGGACCGGCTGTTTCCCGATGACCTGAGACAGGCCTGCGCCCGGCTCGACACCACGTTGAGCGGTCTGACACCGCCAAAGATGACCGAGGCAGGCGCGCTTGATCCGGCGCAGATTGCCACGCTGCGGACCCTGATCGTGCACCGCTGGCGGCGTGTGGTGCTGCGCCACCCCGACTTGCCGCCCCGGTTTCACCCCGCAGACTGGACCGGGGAACATTGCCGCCAGCGCGTGGCAACCCTGTTGCAGCACCTGCCGCGCCCCCGGCTTGGCGCCGGTGGTGAACTGCTTCAGCCCGAAGAGCCCTGAGGCGCGCATTTGCGCCACCGCCGCCCTGGCGGCACACGCATTGGCAGACGGTTTCCCCTTTACAAACCCCGGCGAGAAATCTACCCAAAACCGGAGATGGTTCCCAAGACCCAAAAGCGGTCACGGGATGAAAAGGGAACGCGGTGTGGTGTAGCCATCAGGCGCCGAATCCGCGACTGCCCCCGCAACTGTGAGCGGTGAGCGACCTCGATTGACCACTGGCGCTGGCGCCGGGAAGGCCGAGGCCCGCAGCAACCCGCAAGTCAGGAGACCTGCCATCGACTGGAAACCTATTGACCGGGCGGGGTGTTCCGGCGGGCAGGACGATTTTGCGTGGCGCTGAGGCATTGCTGATCCCCTTCCCCCTCATCACCTGACCGGATTGCGCGGAGGGCGCTATGGACGGGACAGCAAGGCACCGTATTCTGGTGTGCACATCCTGCAAGGGCGCGACCCCGGGCAGCCGTCCGGGGCCGGAGCTGATTGCGGCCCTGCGCCGTGAACTCGACCGGCGTGGCAGTGCCGCGATCGAGGTTGCCGGCGTGGCCTGTATGGCCGGATGCAGCCATCCCTGTACCGTCGGATTTCAAGCGGATGGCAAGGCAAGCTATGTCTTTGGCGATCTAAGCCCCGAGGAGGATCTCGCCGATCTCCTGAGTTTCACCGATCTCTACCAGATGCTGGCTGACGGCTGGTGCAGTTCGGTTGACCGCCCCGGAAAACTGCGCCGTTGTACATTGTCGCGCATCCCGGCCCTGGTTCCGGCCGCCCCGGCCGCTGCGATCCCGGCGCCCGCCATCGACGCCCCTGCGGCGCTGCAACAGGTGGAGCCTGCCGAATGACCGCAGCTGCCGTAACCGTGACCGATGTCAGCTGGGGGCCGGGCCGCATGGCTCCGCTGATCCTGCATCCGACCAGTTTTCATCTGGACGCGGGCCGGGTGCTGGGCGTGGTGGGGCCGAATGGGGCCGGCAAATCCAGCCTGCTGCGGGTGATCTACCGGTTCAACCAGCCGCGCAGCGGCAGGGTTGAGGTCGGCGACAGCGACATCTGGGCCCTTCCGCCCAAGGCCGCAGCGCAGCGCGTTGCCGCTGTCTTGCAGGAGCAACCCACAGATTTTGCCCTGACCGTGGCCGAGATTGTCGCGCTGGGGCGCGCGCCCTACCGGTCCGGTTTTGCCACGCCGGGCGCCCGCGATGCGGCGATTGTCGACCGGATGCTCCATCGTCTGGAACTGGGCGAAATGGCCGATCGTGCCTTTGGCACCCTGTCGGGCGGCGAACGTCAGCGGGTCATGGTGGCGCGTGCGCTGGCGCAGGAGCCGGCCCTGCTGGTGCTGGACGAACCCACCAACCATCTGGACATTCGCCATCAGCTTGATGTGCTGGAGCTGATCCGGGATCTCGACGTGACCATCATCACCAGCCTGCATGATCTGAACATAGCAGCCGGGGTCTGCGACGACATCCTGCTGATGGCGCAGGGCCGCACGCTGGCCTTTGGCGCACCGCGCGACGTTCTGAGCGAAGATACCGTTAGCGAGGTCTTCAACGTCGCTGCGAGGCGCGAGACACTTGCCCCCTCCGGGCAGGATCACCTTACCTTTCATCTCCCTGTTTCATAAGGACACCACCTGATCATGTTTGCCCGCCTTTCCACTGTGATGCCGCTGCTTGCCGCCACCCTACTTGGTGCCTCCCTGGCCCCGGCGGCGCAGGCCGAGACCACCGTGCAGAGCTGCAACCGCAGTGTCAGTTTTGCGGCACCGCCAAAACGCGCGGTCTCCAACGACGTCAATCTCACCGAAATGATGCTGGCACTGGGGCTGGCTGACCGCATGGTCGGCTACACCGGTATTTCCGGCTGGAAAACGCTGGATCCGGTCATGCGCGCAGGCGTGGCGGAGCTGCCGGAACTATCGGCCAAATACCCCTCCAAGGAAGTGCTGATCGGCGCCGGTGCGGATTTCTACTTTGCCGGGTGGAACTACGGCATGAAAGTGGGCGGTGAGGTCACACCCGAGACACTCGCGCCGTTTGACATCAAGGTCTATGAGCTGACCGAGAGCTGCATTCACATCGGCGAAAAAGCCAAGGTCAGCATGGATGACATGTATAATGACCTGCTGAATCTGGGCCGGATCTTTGCGGTCGAGGACACCGCCGAGGCGCTGGTGGCCGGCTATAAGGACGAGCTTGCCGCCTTTGCCAAGGACCGCCCCGAGACGGGTGAGCCGCTGCGGGTCTTTGTCTATGACAGCGGCGAGGATTCGCCCTTTACCGCCGGGAAATACGCCATGCCCACCGCGCTGATCGAGGCCGCGGGCGGCAGCAATGTGATGGATGATCTGGAGAAAAGCTGGGCCACCGTCACCTGGGAAGCCGTGGTCGAGCGCAACCCCGAAGTGATTGTCATCGTCAACTACGGCTCGGTCACCGCCGAGGAAAAACGCGCCTTCATGCGGGGCAACCCGGCCTTTGCCGAGATCGACGCGGTGAAGAACGACCGTTTCGTGACGCTGGAATATGTCGAAGCCACACCGGGTCCGCGCAATATCCGCGCGATCAAGACACTTGCCACCGATTTTGACGCCGCCCGCGCGGATGCGGTAAGCAACTGATATGTCCACAGCCGACGCACATCACGCATCTGAGCCGCGCCTGAGCGCGCGTGCCCGGCGGCGCCTGCGCGGGCGGCTGGCCTGGATCCTGGGCGGGGCCGTGCTGACGGCCCTGACCCTGTCGATTGCGGTCTCCGTGGGCGCGGTCGGCATCCCGCTGACCTCCGTCTGGGGGATCATCGCCGACAAGCTGGGCGGCGGATCGGGCGCCGATTTCGCCGCAGGCTGGACCAAGGGGCAGGCGGCCATCGTCTGGGATATCCGGTTTCCCCGCGCGCTGCTTGCGATGATGGTCGGGGCCGGTCTGGCCATGGTGGGTGCCAGCCTTCAGGCGGTGACCCGCAACCCGCTGGCAGATCCGCATCTGCTGGGCATTTCGGCCGGCGGTGCCTTTGGTGCCATTCTGGCGCTGCTGCACACCGGGTTGTTTCTCGGGCTTCTCACAGTGCCCTTGCTGGCCTTTGTCGGCGCATTGGGCGCAACCGCGCTGGTCCTTGCGGTCTCCCGCTTTGCCGAGGCGACAACCGCTGACCGGCTGGTTCTGGTTGGCGTGGCGGTCTCCTTTGTGATCATGGCAGGCGCCAATATTCTGATTTTCCTTGGAGATCCGCGCGCCACCCATACCGTGGTGTTCTGGATGCTGGGCGGGCTTGGCCTCGCGCAGTGGAGCCACCTGGCCTATCCGCTGGTGGTGCTGCTGCTCTGCGGGGGGTGGCTCTGGTCCCGCTCTGGCGATCTCAATGCGATGACCGTCGGTGACGAAACGGCAACAACCCTGGGCATACCGGTGGCGCGGTTCCGGCTGATGACCTTTTGCGTCGGCGCGCTGGTCACCGGGGTGATGGTGGCCTTTTCCGGAATGATCGGCTTTGTCGGGCTGATCGTCCCGCATGTGGCGCGGCTGATCGTTGGCGGTGATCACCGCCGGGTGCTGCCGGTCTCGGCACTATTCGGCGGGCTGTTTCTGGTCTCTGCCGATATCGCCGCCCGCACCCTGATGGCGCCAGAGGACATGCCGATCGGGCTGGTCACCGGGCTGGTCGGCGGCGTCTTCTTTATCTGGCTGCTGCGGCGGCGCTAAGGTCGCCCGATCCCAAAGAAGGCCCCCATCGCTGACGGGGGCCTTTTGCAATTATCAGCCTCAGGCCGCGGCAACGACGATCATCTCCACCAGAAACTCGGGGCGCGCCAGCTTTGCCTCGCCGCAGGCCCGGGCCGGGGTATGCCCCTCGGGCACCCAGGCGTCCCACACCTCGTTCATCGCAGCAAAATCAGCCATGTCAGACAGCCAGATGGTGCATTGCAGGATACGTGTTTTGTCGCTGCCCGCCTCTGCCAGCAGCCGGTCGATATTGTCGAGGCAATCCTGCGTCTGCTGCGCGACGCTGGCCCCGGCGGTGCCGACCTGACCGGCCAGATAGATGGTATCGCCATGTTTGACGATCTGGCTCATGCGGGGGCCGGTGTGGCTGCGTTCAATCTGTGTCATGTGATCCTCGTTCGGTGTCGGCCGCGCCGACAGGGCGGGTCCGCATCATGGATACCGCCCCATCGAAAGCAAGGCAATGCGCAGGGCAAGCGGTTCAAATACCGCACAGATTTCGATATCTGAATTCATCCTTGCCCAAAAGAGAAGCGCGCCCCTATAGTTTCCCCTGCGGAACACAGGGCGCGTATTGCCGGGGTCACGACCAGCCCCCTAGCGTCGACACCACGCGGGCATGACCGGCGACGTTCCAAAGAGCCTGCACCAACGCAGGGCCATCGACAGGGGGAAATGACATGACACAGACCAAGACCAGCGCGCGGATGTCGCGCCGCCACTTTCTGCTCAGCTGTGCCGCCGGGGCGCTGACCGTCGGGCTTGCCGCCTCGCTGCCGCTTCGGGCAACAGCGGCCGAGCCGATCAAGGTTGCAGGCATCTACACCGTGCCCGTCGAACAGCAATGGGTCAGCCGGATCCATGTTGCCGCCCTCGCCGCAGAGAACCGTGGCGACATCACCTATACGTTTTCCGAAAACACCTCGAACACCGATTATCCGCGCGTGATGCGCGAATATGCCGAACAGGGGCACAAGCTGATCATCGGTGAGATCTTCGGCGTTGAGGCAGAGGCCCGCGAGGTGGCGGCAGATTATCCCGATGTGGCCTTCCTGATGGGCTCTTCCTTCAAGGAGGATCCGGCGCTGCCCAATCTGGCGGTCTTCGACAACTACATTCAGGATGCCTCCTACCTGTCGGGGATCGTGGCCGGGGCCATGTCGGAGAGCGGCAATATCGGCATGGTCGGCGGTTTTCCCATTCCTGAGGTGAACCGCCTGATGCACGCCTTTATGGCGGGCGCGCGGGAGATGAACCCCGATATCAAATTCCAGGTCTCGTTCATCGGCAGCTGGTTCGATCCGCCCAAGGCCAAGGAAACCGCATTCGCCATGATCGAGAACGGTGCCGATATGCTCTATGCGGAACGCTTTGGCGTCTCCGACGCGGCCAAGGAGAAGGGCGTGCTGGCCATCGGCAATGTGATCGACACCCAGAGCGACTATCCTGACACGGTGGCGGCCTCGGCGCTGTGGCATTTTGAGCCGACCCTGGATGCAGCCATCGCCAAGGTGCGGGACGGCAATTTCACCGCTGCCGACTATGGCATCTATTCCTTCATGAAGGAGGGCGGAGCCTCGCTGGCGCCTTTTGGCACCTTTGAGGGCAAGATCCCGCAGGAGGCACTGGATCTGATCGCCAGCCGCAGCGCAGCGATCAAGGATGGCTCTTTTGTGGTGGAGATCAACGACACCGAGCCCGGCTCCTCCTGAGCAGCTGCGCATGACGCCGGACCAGACGGCGCAGGCATCGGGCAGTGGCCCGGTGCTGCGCCTGCAACACATCACCAAGCATTTTGGCAGCGTCACCGCAAATGATGACGTGAGCTTTGACCTGTTTGCAGGCGAGGTGATCGCCCTGCTGGGAGAGAATGGCGCGGGCAAGACCACGCTGATGAATATTCTGTTCGGACAATACACGGCGGACGCTGGCGGCGTGGAACTGTTCGGCACGGCCCTGCCCCCCGGTGTACCGCGCGCCGCGCTGGATGGCGGCGTCGGCATGGTGCATCAGCATTTCACGCTGGCGGATAATCTGACGGTCTGGGAGAATATCACCCTTGGCGTGGAGCCGCTGCTGGGTCTGGGCCTGCGGGCAGGACCGGCAAAGGCCCGTATCCGCGCGCTGGCGGAGCAGTTTCATCTGAAAGTCGATCCCAACGCCAAGGTCTCGCGGCTCACCGTCGGCGAACGCCAGCGGGTGGAAATCCTGAAGGCGCTGTACCGCGATGCCCGGATCCTTATTCTGGACGAGCCCACAGCGGTTCTGACACCGCAGGAGACCGATGCGCTGTTTGCCACGCTGCGCGAAGCCATCGCCCGTGGTCTGTCGGTGATCTTCATCTCGCATAAGCTGCATGAGGTGATGGCAATCTCCGACCGCGTGCTGGTGCTGCGCCATGGCCGGCTGGTGGCCGAGCGGCGTACCGCCGAGACCAGCCGTGACGAACTGGCGGCGCTGATGGTGGGTGCAGAAGTGACGCCGGCGGATTTCACCGCCAACGCCCCCGGCCCTGCCCTGTTGCAGCTGCATGAGGTCTCCACCCCCAGCATCGGGGCAACACCCGGATTGCAGCGCGTGTCACTGGAACTGGCGGCGGGTCAGATTACCGGATTGGCCGGGGTGTCCGGCAATGGTCAGGCCGCGCTTTCTGATCTGGTCTCGGGGCTGATCACGCCGCAGTCCGGCAGCCTGACCCTGAACGGCGCCGCCCCGGCAGGCTGGTCCCCGCGTGAGGCGATCAACAGCGGGATCGCCCGCATCCCCGAAGACCGGCACAAGACCGGCACGATTGCCGATTTTGACCTGACCGAAAACGCGATCCTTGAAACCTATGCGACCCGCTTCAGCCGCCGTGGCTGGCTCGACTGGCGGGCCGCGCGTGACTTCGCCAAGACGGTGATTGCGGGCTATGACGTGCGCTGTCCCGGCCCCGACACGCGCATCCGGCTGCTGTCGGGCGGCAATATGCAAAAGCTGATCCTTGGCCGTGTGCTGGAGCAGGCCCCGCAGATCATTCTGGCCAACCAGCCGGTGCGCGGGCTGGATATCGGCGCGGTCACCTATGTGCATGAACAATTGGCCAAAGCCTGCGCGCGCGGGGCGGCGGTTCTGCTGATTTCCGAGGATCTGGACGAAATCATGCAGCTTTCCGATGTGATCCATGTGATCAGCGAAGGGCGTCTGAGCCCCGGTTTTGCCCGTGGCAGCAAACAGCCCGAGGAACTGGGCGCCTGGATGGCCGGCCATGGGTTTGACGATCGGTCGGATGCCCCACAGACGGAGGATGGCCATGCGGCTTGAACCGATTGCCGCGCCAAGCTGGCAGCGGCGGCTGCTGCCGCCTGCCCTTGCACTGCTGGCGACATTTGTCATTGCTGCCGCGCTTGCACAGGTCGCCGGGGGGGAACCGCTGTCGATCTTTGGCCTGATCCTGAGCGGGGCATTCGGGTCGAAATTTGCGCTGCTTGAGACCTTGAACCGCGCAACCCCGCTGATTTTCACCGGTCTGGCGGTTGCGGTCGCCTTTCGTGCCAAGCTCTGGAATATCGGAGCCGAGGCGCAGCTCTATGCTGGGGCTGTGATCACCGTTGTTCTGGGCACCGGCGCGCTGAACCTGCCTGCACCGCTGTTGCTGCCCCTGCTTGGTGCGGCGGCTCTGATCGCGGGGGCGGTGCTGCTGCTGGGGCCTGCGCTGCTCAAAACGCGGCTGGGGGTGGATGAGGTGGTCACCACGCTGCTGTTCAACTTCATATTCCTGTTGTTCGTCTCCTACCTGCTTGAAGGGCCGCTGAAGGATCCGATGGGCATGGGCTGGCCAAAATCACCCCGGCTAAGCGCCGACGCGCGGCTGCCCCGGGTGGTGGATGGGCTGCGGCTGCACTGGGGGTTTGCGCTGGCGCTGATTTCAGCGCTGGTGATCTGGGTGATCAACACCCGCACCACGCTGGGCTATGAGATGCGCGCAGTTGGCCAGAACGCCGAAGCCGCGCGATTTGCGGGCATTCCGGTCACAAAGGTGATCCTGAAAACCGCGCTGTTGTCCGGCGGGCTGGCCGGGCTGGCGGGTTATTCGGAGGTGGCCGGCCTCAAGGGGGCGCTGACGCTCGATCTCAGCCCCGGTTTTGGCTACACGGGCATCGTTGTGGCCATGCTGGCGCTGCTGCATCCGATTGGCGTGGTTTTTGCAGCGCTGTTTGTCGCCGCGATCTTTGTCGGGGCCGACAGTATGAGCCGCGCCGCAGGTGTTCCCAGCTATCTGGCCGATATCATGCTGGCCTCGGCTCTGCTGCTGATGGTGCTGGCGATCCTGCTCAGCAAATTCCGGCTGCGGAGGGACTGAGATGGACATTCTCGAAATCCTGCTTTCCGCCAGCTTCTGGGCCGCTGCGATCCGCATCGCCTCGCCGCTGATCTTTGCCACGCTGGGGGAGCTGATCTGCGAACGGGCCGGCGTGCTCAATCTCGGGATCGAGGGGATCATGGTCGCGGGTGCCTTCTCCGGCTGGATCGCGGTCTGGGCCGGGCTGCCGCTATGGGGCGGGGTTGGTGTGGCGCTGCTGACCGGCATGGCCTTTGGCCTGCTGCATGCGACGCTCAGCGTGCCTTTCGGGTTGTCGCAGCATGTGGTGGGCATCGGGCTGACACTGCTGGCGACTTCGCTGACCTTCTACACCTACCGCGTGGTGCTGCCAGAGGTGTCCTCGCCGCCCAAGATCGAGGCGTTTCAGCCCTATGAAATCCCGCTGCTGTCGGATCTGCCGCTGATCGGCCCGGCCCTGTTTTCCCAGACACCGCTGACCTATGCCGCCTTTGTGCTGGCGGCGCTCTGTGCCTATGTGCTCTACCGAACGCCGCTGGGGCTGGCGGTGCGCGCGGCGGGTGAGAACCCATCGGCAGTGGCCGCACAGGGGCTGTCAGTGACCGCAATCCGCATGGGTGCGGTGGTGGTGGGCAGCGGCCTGATGGCCGTGGGAGGCGCGTTCCTGACGCTTTCGGCCTTTGACAGTTTCTTTTTCGATATGGTGAACGGGCGCGGCTGGATCTGCATTGCGCTGGTGGTCTTTGGCGCGTGGCGACCGGGCAAGGCGGTGTTGGGCGCCATCCTCTTTGCCGCCTTCGATGCCTTGCAGATCCGCCTGCAACAGACCGGGATCGGCGCGGTGGTGCCCTACCAGCTGTTCCTGATGATGCCCTATATTCTGTCGATACTGGCGTTGATCGTGATGTCGCGCCGCGCCGAGGTGCCTGCCGCATTGATGGTGCCATTCAACAAGGGAGAAAGATGATGTTGGATCTGTTGATCAAGGGCGGCACGCTGCCCGATGGCTCGGTCGCGGATATCGGCATCACCGGTGACATCATCACCGAGGTGGCGCCGTCCATTGACGCGGCGGCCAGAGAAACCATCGAGGCCAGCGGCGATCTGGTCACGCCCCCCTTTGTCGATCCGCATTTCCACATGGATGCGACGCTCTCCTACGGGCTGCCGCGGGTCAATGCCTCTGGCACGCTCCTGGAGGGCATCAGCCTTTGGGGAGAGCTGCGCGAGGAGGCCAGTGTCGAGGATATGGTCAGCCGCGCCCTGACCTATTGCGACTGGGCGGCCAGCATGGGGCTGCTGGCGATCCGCACCCATGTCGATACCACGCCCGACCACCTGCGGGGCGTGACCGCGATGCTGGAGGTCCGCGAGGCGGTCAAGGAGTACATCGACCTGCAATTGGTCGCCTTTCCGCAGGATGGGTTGTACCGGGCGCCGAACGGTCGCGAGAACCTGATCCGCGCGCTGGATATGGGCGTCGATGTGGTGGGCGGCATTCCGCATTTCGAACGCAGTATGCAGGATGGTGCGGAGTCTCTGGGCGATCTATGCAAGATCGCGGCGGATCGTGGGTTGCAGGTCGACATCCATTGTGACGAAACCGATGATCCGCTGTCGCGACACATCGAGACACTGGCGCAGGAGACGCTGCGCCACGGCTTGCAGGGGCGCGTGGCCGGCAGCCATCTCACCTCCATGCACTCGATGGACAACTACTACGTCTCCAAGCTGTTGCCGCTGATTGCCGAAGCCGGGATTGCCGCCATCCCCAATCCACTGATCAACATCGTCTTGCAAGGTCGCCACGACAGCTTTCCCAAGCGGCGCGGCCTGACCCGCGTGAAGGAATTGCTGGCCCATGGCGTGACGGTGGGCTGGGGGCAGGATTGCGTACTGGATCCCTGGTATAGCCTTGGCACCGGCGACATGCTGGACGTGGCTTTCATGGGGATGCATGTGGCGCAGATGACCCACCCGGACGAGATGGCGCAGTGTTTCACCATGGTGACCGAGAACAATGCCGCGATCATGGGGCTGGACGGCTACGGGCTGAAGAAAGGCGATCGCGCCTCGTTGGTGGTGCTGGATGCGGCCACCCCGACCGAGGCACTGCGCCTGCGGCCTGCCCGTCTGGCAGTGGTGGCAAAGGGCAAGGTGATCAGCCGCAGCGCACGCGGCGATGCTGCGCTGTCGCTGCCCGGTCGCCCTGCACAGGTCCGGCGCCGCCACACCCTGCCGGGCTGATCCCCGTCATAGCAGCAGGTAAGGCAGGCCGACGCCCGCTACCGCCAGCAGCGCCAGCGCCACCAGCATTACCAGCCCGTCGCGGGTCAGCATCGCAACGGCAAGGCTGCTGACCACCGCCCCCAGAGTGGAAGAGCTGAAGGGCACCAGTTCAAGAAACGGCATCGCCAGCCCAGAGAGGGCGCACAGGATACGCGGCACTGTGACAAAGGGCTGGCGCAGCAGGATCTTCACCCGCGCCTCGGTATGGCGATCGAGAAATCGGGCCATCCGGCGCATAGGCCCCAGCACCCTGCGCGCCCGCTCCGAGGAGATCCGCTGTCGGCGGAGCCAATCCGGCAGCCACAGGTGATCCCGGCCAAGCGCCATTTGCCCGGCGATGAGAAAGATCAGCAGCCCGCAGACAGTCGAGAACAGCGGCACGCCACTGAGCGGCGACACCACCGCCATCGCGGGCAGCAACAGGGTCGCCGCCATCGAGGAATGGCCAAGATCCTCGACAACCTCGGCAACGCTGATGCAGTCCTCTTCCAGCAATTCGGTCGTCGCCTCGATTATCTCGCCGACGGGATGGTCCTGCGCTGTCATTGTGATCTGCCTCCTGTCTGGCCTGCGGTGCGCGCTTCGGCGCTCTGTCCGACCTGTCACGCGTCGGGTCCCGTGTCTGTTCTGTGTCTCTGGAAAGCAAACGTTTCGACGCGCCTGCGGTTCCGGCGAGCGCGGAACAATGCGCACGACAACACCGCTCGCCCCCGAGGCAGGTCAGGTGTTTTTCTTTGACTGCCAGCAGCTTCGGCGGGAACCGATCCGGCAGCAGAGGCGTTAGCCCAGCGCAACCCCGTGACGAGACGGGGCAGGCCCCGCCAGATCGGGGCCACCCGGGGCCGCGACTGGGCTTTGCCCGCGCCCCATACTCCGCCGGTGCGACACCGGCCCCGATTTTTCGGGACTGATACTTGGATCTGACACCGGCGTTCGCGCCGCGAAACAAAAGGAATTTGACATGCGACTAATTATTGCCGCTCTTGCCCTGGCCGGTCTGGCTGCCTGCGAAACAACCGAGGGCTTTGGCCGTGACGTCTCCGACCTTGGCGACGCGATCACCGAGGAATCTCAGGAAGCACAGTAAAGCGCCGCCCGATTCATGCCCCGTCAGACCAGTTCTGGCGGGGTTTTTCTGTCCGATCCCGCGCGCATCCGGATATTGCGGTGCTGATGGCGGTCGGCGGTTGACGTTCCCCGTAACTCGAAGAACCATTGCAGCGCGATCAATGGCCTGACGGGTATTACAACCAGCGGGCCACGCGCCCCTTTCCGATGCGTTCCAGACCGAGGATGCCAATGCCCCACCGCCCTGCCCGCCGCTCCCCCCATCCCGTCGGCGCCGCCGCCCGGCCCTTGGCCCGGGCATTCCGTCAATCCCGGCTTGCGCTGCATCTGAGTGTCATGGCGCTGACATTCTGCCTGTTGCTGCCGCATCCCGGCGCCGCTCAGGCGACCAGCGATCCGGTGCAGACCGACAGCGCAATCCAGCTCGACAGCAAAGCCGCCCCGGACGCCCAGATCCGCCGCAGGATTGTCCAGCTGCTGGGAGAGATCGACGGCTTCGACAAGGTGAGGGTCTCTGTGTCAAGTGGCGTTGTGACCCTGTCGGGCGAGGTTCTGGACAATCCGCGCCAGACCCAGCTGACCACGATGGTCGAACGCATTGACGGTGTCGTGGCGATCGAAAACCGGACCGCGATCAATGGGCGGCTTGATGAGCGGCTCGACTCGGCCTTTTCCCGGCTGAAGGAGCGGACCCGAAATATCATTGCCAATGCACCGATTTTCTTTGTCGCGATGCTGGTTTTCGTGATGATTTCCGCCTTTGGCTGGCTGCTGACGACGCGGCTGCGGATCTGGAAGCGTCTGGCGCCAAACTCCTTTATCGCGGAGGTCTATAGCGGTGTGGCGCGCATTGCCTTTATCGTCCTTGGGCTGGTGGTGGCGCTGGATATCCTCAACGCAACAGCGCTGCTGGGGGCCGTATTGGGGGCCGCTGGTGTTGCTGGTCTGGCGGTTGGTTTTGCGGTGCGCGACACGGTGGAGAATTTCATCGCCTCTATTCTGCTCAGCCTGCGGCAACCGTTTCGACCGAATGATTTTGTCGAGATTGCAGGCGATATGGGGACCGTTGCCCGGCTGACCTCACGCGCGACCATCCTGATCTCACCCGAAGGCAACCATATCCGCATCCCCAATGCGACCGTCTTCAAGGGCCGGATCGTCAACTACACCCGCGATGCCAACCGGCGGTTCGAGTTTGAACTGGGTGTTGATGCCGACGCCGATCTGGCCGCGGCCCTGTCGACGGCGGTTGATGCCCTGCAATCGCTGCCCTTTGTCCTGCGGGATCCATCGGTTGGTGCCTGGGTCAAGGAGGTTGGCGATTCAAATGTGATCCTGACCTTCACCGGCTGGGTCGATCAGACCCAGAGCAGTTTTCAAAAAGCCCGTGGCGAGGCCATTCGGATTGCCAAGACCGCGCTGGAAAGCAATGGGTTTGGCCTGCCGGAGCCGATCTACCGCCTGCGTGTTGATGCTCGGGACGCCGCGAGCCTGCTGCCCGTGGCCCAGCAGAAATCGCAGAAGGCCCCGGCACCTAAACCTGCCGCCGCCCCGGCCGAGACCCCCCTGCCGGCAGCGTCGGATCCAGCCCGTGTCGAGGACGCCAATGAGGAGGCTGCCGCCCGCGAACGCAACGCCCCCGATGGTGGCGGCGACCTGCTGAGCGACGGGCAGAACGCGGAGTGATGACGCCAATCGCCACGGCCAGATGGCAATGCGGCAATATGAGATGGCGGAACAATTTATTCAGGTTCTGCGTTGCGCTTGGAAAAGAGGAGCACCCCATGGCCGACGACCACAGCGCATCCATCAAGAAGGAAGACACCTATGAGGCCCTGCGCGACAAGGGCTATGGTAAGTCGAAGGCTGCCGCCATAGCCAACGCGCAGGCAAATGATGACATGTCCCCATCTGAAAAGGGCGGTAAGGCGCCCCCATATGAGGATTGGACCAAAGACGAGCTGATGGACCGCGCCCGCGAGCTGGATATCGACGGGCGCTCGACTATGAACAAGGACGCGCTGATCGAGGCGCTGCGCAGCGCCTGACCGCGCCCATACCCCGACAAGGAGAGATTATATATGGTAGAATATGCTGGCATCGGCGGGCTGATCGTCCTGCTGCTATCCATCTGGGCAATCGTGTCGATTGTCGGGTCCAACGCAGGCACCGGAAAGAAAGTCATCTGGGTTGTTTTCGTGCTGATCCTGCCGATCCTTGGCTTCATCTGCTGGCTGCTCTTCGGCCCCCGCGCGCGGAAGGCATAAACACATCTGACCGAAGACTGAAACGTTAAAAAATGGCGCTGCCCCAACACGGGACAGCGCCATTTTTCGTGATCGCGCGACGTGCTGACGATCAGGTATTGAGCTGAAGCACGTGGTGCACGCCGACATCCGGGTGGCCCTCGGTCTCGCTCAGGCTGGCGCGCAGCAGCTTCAGGCCGACCAGAACGGCGTTGCCCTGCGAGGCCCAGACCGCTGCTTCACGCGGGGTCATCTTGAGCAATGTCACCTTGGGGTCGTCACGGCCCTTTTCAAACCAGGCGCCGACTGCAAAGCTCCACAACTCGTCGAGCTTATCGGGGTCATTGGTGACCTCCAGCGGTCCGCGCACGCTTGCGTGGTAATCCTGACCGTCAGAGACAAGGGTCAACTGGGCGTCGGCACCAAGGCCGATTGCCCGGACCAGATCGCTGTCGGAGGAGCTGATGAACCAGATCGCGCCATTCTCTGCATCCGCGAAATGCGTCATCGGCTGCGGATGCTGGTCGCTGTCACGCACAGCCAGCATCGAAGTGCGGCGTTTCTCCAGCTGGTGCCACAGTTGAGAGATCGCCTCCTGCTGGGTTTCGGTCTGTCGTGCCATGTCAAAATTCCTTTCGTCTCAATTCGATAGGCGGGGTCAGAGTGTCACCCCGCGCAGTTTGCGGCCGCCTGTCCGGCAGCCAAACCACAGGACATCAGATGGAGGGGTCAGACCGAGGCGAAGAACTTATCCAACTCGCGCTCAGCTTCTTCGCGGGCCTTGCCATATTTCGTTTGCAACAGGCCAAGCAGCTGTTCGCGGTCGCCCTTGGCCTTCTCGACATCATCATCTGTCAAATCGCCATAGGCCTCATGGAATTTGCCCTTCAGGGTTGCCCAGTTCCCTTTGATCTGTTGCTCGTTCATGTCTTGGCTCCTGTCATTTGGGTATCGTCGCCTAGTCAACGTGCCGGTATCGGCTTGGTTCCCGGAAAACTCCGCCGGTGCGCTATCGCCGATCGCGAAGACTGCTCTGGAGTCCGCGTCCCAGAGGGCGCTGCCATATCGGCGTTCATGATCGCGCGTTGGGCACCGCTAGTTGGAACAGACAGAAGTCCAGAGAGATCGGGAACCAACCGTCGCAGGCCGCGTTGGGATCACAAGCCATCCAAACAGAACGGGAGAGGCACATGACCGATCAACACACGACTTCACGCCACATCGAGCGCGCCAAGACACATGCGACGGAACTCGCGGAACAGGCGCAGGAGACGCTGCGCAGCGAGGCCAGAGCACGCGCGGAGCAGGCCCAGAGCAAAGCCGCAGGTGAGGCCGCCGCCGTTGCGCGTGCTGCTGATGCCGCTACTTCCGAGCTGCCGCAAGGCTCGCTTCAGGCTCAGGCCGCCCAGCAGCTGGCTCAGGGGCTGGAGCAGGTTGCGGATACCATCCGGACAGCCGATCTGGAAAAAGTACTGCGCGATACCGGCACTTTTGCCCGCAAGAACCCGATGCTGTTTCTGGGGGGGGCTGCGCTTCTCGGCTTTGCCGCAACCCGGTTCCTGAAGTCGACAGCGCCGGACGCCACGTCGGACCGCGCCGTCGCCGATGACGCAACAGGCGACCCATGGGCCGCCTATGAGGCCGGTGACGGCTCCCCGGCCAGCGACAGTGACTACAGCCGTGGCAGCATGACGCAGAGCCCGACGCGGAGGGTTTCTTGATGGAAGATCAGAACACCTCTGCCAGCCCGTCACAGGCGCCGGGACTGCTGGTGACCGTGCTCAAACAGATGTCGCAGCTGGTTCAGGACGAGTTGCGACTGGCGCGGGCAGAACTGTCGCGCAACCTGTCGCGCGCTGGTGTTGCCATCGCGATGATCGCGGTGGGTGCCGTGCTGGCCATTGTGGGGCTGCATGTCCTTGCAGCCGCGCTTGTCGCCGCGATCACCGCTATGGGCCTTAGCGTCGGGACCGCCGCGCTGATCGTCGGCGGGCCGTTGATCGCCCTTGCCGTGGGGCTGGTGATGCTGGGCGTCAACCGCCTGTCACCCTCAGCCCTTATGCCGGATCGCAGCCTGCGGAACGTGCAACGCGACCTCAAGACCTTGAAGGAGACCACACGCCATGTCTGATGATACCGATCTGACCGAGCTTGAGACCGAAATCGCCCGTGACCGCGTGGCGCTGTCCAAATCCCTCGACACATTGGCGGCGAGCCTGTCGCCGGAGCGCATCGCGACGGAAGTTTCTGCAACCGCATCGCAATATGGCGGTGAGATTTCGCAGCAGCTGTGGTCAACCGCGCGTGCCAACCCGGCCGCGCTGGCGCTCGTCGGCACCGGCATCGCGCTGCTAATGTCGGGAGCCGGCAAGCGACGTGATCCGGAAGGACAGGCGCAACCGGCGGGACCGGTGGCCGCGGCGACCAGCGCTGAGATGGCTCACGTGCCCAGCCCCGATGCGGGCCAGCGCAAAAGCCCCAGCGCCAGGCGTCTGCGTGCGGCGCTGGACCACGGGCTGGACAAACTGCCTCCCAAAGCGCGCAAGCAGGTGCGAAAGGCACGTCTTTCCGCGATCCAGATCCAGGAAGAACTGGAACGCAGAGCCGCAAAGCTCAGCCGCGCGTCGCAGGATGGCATCGCGGCGCAGCCACTGGTCGCCGGCGGTCTCGCCTTTGGTCTTGGCGCGATTGTCGCGGCCCTTCTGCCGCAAACCCGGCAGGAAGATGAACTGCTGGGCGACAAACGCGACGCCCTGATGGCTGAGGCGCGCGACACCCTGCAACAGGAGTTACGCAAGCTGGCCAACAAAGGCGAGGCCGCGCTGCACGACCAGCTCAGCCAAGGCCGCGAGGCGCTGGAAGCCTCTCTGAACTGACGCTGCCCTCCCCTCTGGCCCGACCGGGCCGGAGGGTTTTCTCTCAGACAAGGCCATTCGCCATGCTCAATTCGATGCTGTCCGACCGTGCGGCGCGCATCATGCTGCTCATTCTGACGGCACTTGCCCTCGGCCTTGCACTCTATGTATCCAAACCGATCCTTGCGCCCATCATATTTGCCGTGGTGGTGGGGATTGTCGTCTCACCCATTGCCGACCGGCTACAGGGCATTGGCGTGGCCCGCGTGATCGTCGCGAGCAGCCTTCTGCTGTTCTCCTGCGCCATCATCGTGCTGCTGTTCCTGTCGCTGGAGCCTCTGATCTCGGGCGTTGTTGAAGATCTCCCCAAAATCAAACGTGAAATCAAAAGCTGGGTCTACATGATGTCCGGCCTTCTGCGCGGCATCGAAGCCATCAGCCAGGAGATTGAACAAACCGTCGGCACACGCGGCGCCGAGGCGGATGTGGCCAGCGGGTTTCCGACGCTGATGGATGCGCTCTGGGTGGCGCCCAACTTTGGTGCGCAGGTGTTTATCTTCATCGGCACGCTGTTCTTCTTCGTGCTGACACGTACGGATATCTATGCTGCTGCGGGGGCATTGGGCAAACGGCTCTACCGCGCGGAACATGAGGTGGCGCGCTACTTCGCTGCTGTGACGATCGTCAACGCAGGGCTTGGCGTCGCCACCGCAATCGGCCTTGCCGTGATCGGCATCGACAGCGCGCTGATCTGGGGGCTGGCGGCCATGCTGCTGAACTTCATCCTGTATCTCGGCCCGTTGATGATGATCACCGGCCTGACATTCGTCGGGATGACACAGCTTGGCGGTGCGGCGGCGCTGCTGCCGCCGGCATTGTTCCTAGGGCTGAACCTTATCGAGGCGCAGTTTGTCACCCCGGCTTTTGTCGGTCATCAGCTGCATCTGAGCCCGCTGGTGGTGTTTCTCGCGATTGTCTTTGGCCTGTGGATCTGGGGTCCGGTGGGCGCGATCGTGGCGCTGCCGACGTTGCTGTGGGCCGGTCAGTTGCTGCGCGCCTCCTCAGAGGCACGCCGGTCACAAGGCCCCGATACCCAGCCAAGTTGAGCCAGACCACCGGGCCACCGGGCTGCCGCCTGCGCGCCATCAGGCCCTGTCATCCCGTCGGGTCAGACCACATCCTCGGTCGCGCCCGGAAGGGGCTGCTGAAGATCGGCCATTTTGTCCGGATCATGGGGCACCAGAAAGCCGTTGCGCGACTCCGGCAGGCGCAGGCCATTGCGTGCGACTTCTGCGCGCCACCAGTCCGACGCTGTCTCCAGCCTGCGCGCCTCATCCGGCATCTGGCCCTGATCCCACCAGTGGTCGCACATCGCGCGCCAGGTTTCGGCCACGCGGTCCTTGCGGGTGATGCGCAGCGCCACCTCAGTGTCCCAGCGCATCGACCGCCCGTTCATGTTCGCAGACCCGACCATCGCAAAACTATCGTCAACAATCAGTACCTTGCTGTGGACATAGATCACCGGTGAGCCTGCCAGCACCGAGGGCGCTTCGCGATCGGCCAGGATCGGCTGTACCGGGCTGGCGATGGTCGCGCGGCTGCCAAAAGCTGCTTGCAATGTGTCCAGCGCCTGCCCCTGTAAGGCCATACCATAGCGCGCATCCAGATCCCGGTTGCCCTCAAAAGCCACATCATCGGGCAGCGCGGGCAGCACCAGAATAAGAGAGAGGTCCGGGTTGCGTCTGGCGGCAGCGGCGAGCCCGTCGGCCAGTACGCTGGAGCGCAGAAACTGCGTTTCGAGATAGATCAGATGTTCGGCGCGTTCGAAGGCGGCGAGATAATCCTCTTCGATCTCGCGCAATACCGTGCGGGGGGACAGCGCCCAGAATCCGAAACGACGCGGCGCGGAAATCGTCCGGCGGATCAATTTGCCTTCGGGCGGGTGTTCCTTGCCCGCGACATAGCGTTGAAAATGCCGCAAATGCTGCGCGGCCTCGCGGGCCTCGGGGCCGCTGACCAGCACCTGGACATCCGCCCAGGTCTGCTGTGACGGCTCATCATGCTCCAGCGTATCGCGGCGGCGCTCGTTGAGATCCAGCCCGCCGACATAGAGTAGGGTTTCGTCGATCACCGCCAGTTTCTGATGGTGGGTGACCGGGCGCACTTCGGGAAGAAGACCATCGTCGGGGGTATCGGACAGGCCACGCCTGGGGAACCCGGTGGCGCCTGCTGGTCCGGTTGGCCTGCGGTCCGAGATCTTGTTCTTCTTCATCTTGATGAACGGGCCAAACGCCAACCGTGGCAACAGACCTGCCCGCGCCGGATGCAGCGCGCCCTCGACATGAAGGTCACCGACCGGATCATCGGTCGCGCGGCGCGCGAGGCGCACGGCGATTTCCTGCGCCTGCGCCACGGTGCGTTTGGTTTTCTGATGCAGCTCCTGGCCCATCACCGGGTCGAAATCGCTGACAACCAGATGAAAATGGACACCTCGGGCAACCACATGTTCGACCAGATCCGCCCATGTCTCGCCGATGGCGCGCGCCTCGTCGCTCAGCAATGCGGTAGAGAAGTCGAAGATACGGAAACTGGCACGCACCTCTGTTTTGGCGCTGAGCACCGCCCGCTCAAACGCAGGCCATGCCTCGGCAGCGGTCACCAGAACCTCAAAGACCTCTGGATCCGTCGCCGCGTCATCCTGTGTTTCGCAGGTCGGCATTGTCGTTCGCACCCCTTTTTTCCGCAAGCCCCTGTGCCGCCGTGTCGTCGCTATGCGGAAAGACGACCTCATAGGTAAATTCTGTTTCTGTTTCCGTCGTCTTGGCCTCACCCTCGAGCTGTGCGACGAAGGCCTTGATAAGCCGGGCGCCGAGCCCGCTGGTGAACTGGCGCTCTTCGCTTTCGGCCCCGTTCTGCGGGTCCAGCGCGTTGCGGATGGTAAGACGACAGTAGCCGCCTTCCTGTTCTGCAAAGGAGACACCAACAACGCGTCGCCCGTCGCCGTCTACACCCGCAAATCTGACAGCATTGGTCAGCGTTTCGGCCACCAGCATCGACAGATTCACCGCATCGTCCTGATTAAGCTGGACCGAGGCCAGATCTGTTTCGATGGCGACAGCGCCATCGCGCCCATGCGACAGGGAGGCAATCTCCTTGGCCAGAGCCGTAATAAGCTCGGCCGCATCCACGGTGGTGACATCTGGATTGGTGTTCAGGGACCGGTGAATCGCCGCCAGCCCACGCACCCGGCGCTGAAGCTGGGCAAGCACGTTGCGCGCCTCGTCCGAGCGCGCCGATCTTGCCTGCATGTTCATGATCGAGGCGATGAGCTGGAGGTTGTTCTTTACCCGGTGATGCACCTCGCGCAGGAGCACGGTTTTCTCGCGCAGGTCGATCTCCCGGCGTTCTTCGGCCTTGCTGAGGATCATCACCATGCGGTTGAACGACTGCTGGGCCTCGGCAAATTCGCGCGGCGGGTTCAGCAGATCCAGCTGGGCCTGTTTCCGCTCGCCTAGTGCATAGCGCCGCATGGCTGCGCGCAGGTCACTGAGATGGCGGATAACAAGACGATGTAGGCCAAATACGCCGACGACCATGCCTGCGAGCCACATCAACACCGGAAAGGCCAGGGTGAAGGCCCAGCCGCCCATGCCTGTTGCCATCTGCGCCTGTGCAGCTGGCCAGCTTCCCACAACGGCGACCTGGCCCGGAACGATGTCGCTCACCGCGAAGAACCGTTCTTCCTGGGATTTTGACGTTGCAAAGAACGTGTCGCCAGACCGCCTGATCAGATCCGACTGCGCGGGTGTCTGGGGCAGCATCAACCCGGCCTGAGGCAGCGGCTCCGAAGAGGACAGGATATCGCCGTCCCGATCAATTGTGGCAAAACGGATGCCTTCCAGCTGCCAGCTCTCGGTGAAAAACGCGCTGGTCAATCTTTTCGGAATGGCGAGGGTCAGATAGCCGACGATTTCGCCACCTTCGCGAACCGGCGCTGTCAATGAGAGTTCGAAATCCCCATTTCCATCAAGGCTGCGCCCCACCCCATAGGTCAGCGCGCCGCGCGCGACCGCTTTTGCAAAAAATGCTGTTTCGGCGATCGCGGCGCCCACATCCTTGGAACTGCAGACCGGCTGCCCCTCGGGCGTGACAAGGCCCGCAAAGGAATAGGTCGGCTGCGCTTTGACAAAGGCGGCCAGGGCGAGATTGCAGGCTGCGGGCTGATTGCGCAGCGGCAGGGTGGCCGCCGCCAGGGCGTCAGCGGCGCCGCTGGTGCGTTGCAACAGCTCCCGCTCTCCCATGGCGGCCCGTTCGGTGCGGGCAAGAATGGCCATCCGGGACAGGCGCGCGGCCTCATCTATCACCGTGTAGGTCTGATAGATGGCAATCATGCCCAATGGCAGCAATGCCAAGGTCATGAGAGCGGCGAGCCGAAAAAACAGCCCGCCAGCCAGTGCCCGCCCCAGTTTCATATCAGGCCACGCTTTGCTGCGACACGATGCCTGCAGTTACGGTGTCGGTCAGCTCCAGCGGCTCGTTTTCGCTCAGATTCATCAGCTCGGCCAACCGCGCCCGGCCTCTGTTCACCCGGCTCTTGATCGTGCCGACCTTGACGCCGCAGGTTTCTGCGGCCTCCTCATAAGAGAACCCGCCGGCGCCAACCAGGATCAGCGCCTCGCGCTGTTCATCGTTCAGCTGTTCGAAAGCTTTGTTGAAATCGCGCATGTTCAGGCGCCCGTCATGATCAGGTTTCTGCGAAAGCTGCTCGGACAGGACGCCATCGCCGTCCTCCACCTCGCGGCGGCGTTTACGGCGTAGAGAGTAATACGTGTTGCGCAGGATCGTAAAGAGCCAGGCCCGCATATTGGAGCCTTCCTCGAATTTGTCGATATTGGTCCAGGCTTTCACCAAGGTATCCTGCACCAGATCATCGGCCATGGCCGTATTCCGGGTCAGACTGATGGCAAACGCACGCATGGCACCAAGGTGGTCCACCAGCTCGTCTCTGGGATCGCCCATCAGGAGTCATCCTCATCACGATTGGCGCTTTCGATCGGCGCTGCGCCCTTGGCTTTCAACTGGTCGAGAAGATTTGCGAACCGGTCGGGGATAGGCTCCGACGCAAGCGTATCAAACGCCTTTTTCAGGTTGCTGTCGATCTCTCGCTCGATCGCGTCGCCGCGTTTTTCTGTTGCCTTGTGCTTTTCCATACGATCCAACTATATTTTTTTACGCACACTCTGGAACCAAACGCAGTGACCAGACGTATGGTTCCATATGTATTCAGAAAAAAAGGGACATATCAAATGACCGCCCCGACAGGAGAAATTCTTGCTAATCAGATCGGGTCTAACCTGCCGTTCCTGCGCCGTTATGCGCGGGCGCTGACAGGTAGCCAGACCAGCGGTGACACCTATGCCCTTGCAACTCTGGAGGCGATCCTGGCCGAGCCGGACCGCTATGAGGCTGAGCTGAAAGCAAAGGTGGCTTTGTTCCGCGCTTTCCATGTTATCTGGAGTTCCAGCGGTGCCCCGGTTGAGCTGGATATGCCCGACAGCGGGCTGGAGACCCAGGCGCAGAAGCATCTGCGTGCGCTTACCCCGAATACCCGCGAGGCGCTTCTGCTTCACACGATTGAGGATTTCAGCACCGCAGAGGTGGCGCAGATCATGGAAATCGGCGCCGATGAAGCAAGTGAGCTGGTGAAGATCGCCTATCAGGAGATGTCGAAATCCACATCGGGTCGCATCATGATCATCGAGGATGAGGCGATCATTTCGATGGATCTTGAAGGGATCGTCAGCGAAATGGGACATCGGGTGACCGGCATTGCCCGGACTGAAGATGCCGCGCTGAAACTCGCAAGGGAGGAGACACCGGATCTGATCCTGTCGGATATCCAGCTTGCGGATAACTCCAGCGGCATTGATGCGGTGAACAAGATCCTTGAAAATCATTTTGACTGCCCCGTGATCTTTATCACTGCCTTCCCCGAAAGGCTGCTAACCGGCGAAGGGCCGGAACCTGCCTTCCTGATCTCGAAGCCCTATACCGAGGATCAGGTTCGCTCGGCGGTCAGCCAGGCGATGTTCTTCTCCTCGACCGAGACGTTGAAGGCCTAAACCAGGCGCAAACCTGTTTTGATCAAATAGCCGCCTGTGATCAGGCGGCTATTTTTGTGTCTGGACGGCAGTTGCGGATGTTTTCCGCTCTTTCGCTTGAGATCGCCGCCGCGCCGGGATCACCGCCGCGCGCGTCTCTCGTGCCGGATCACCCTGTCAGGCGGCGCCTAAGCTCTCGTCAGGCCTCAGCCTTTGGCGATGGCGCGCAGCATCCAGGCGGCCTGCTCGTGAAAGGCGGAGCGCGCCGTCGCCAGATCCTCGGTAACGATATCCTTGCGATCGCCCGCCAGCTCGGCCAGCGCATGAAGGCGGTGCGCGACACGTTCATGGCAATGAGCGAGATCCTCAACCATATCCGCAGCCGTCAGCGAGCCGGTTTTGTCTTCAAGCTTCGAACGGCTGACGATATCGGCAAGGCTCGACGGCGCCAGATGCCCCAGCGCGCGGATCCGTTCCGCCAGCTCGTCGGTCGCTGCAAACATATTCTCATACTGCTCTTCGGTCAGCTTATGGACCGAGTAGAAGGCCGGCCCTTCGACGTTCCAGTGATAGGCATGGGTCTTGAACACGAGGCGATAGGTATCGGCCAGCACATCGGCCAGCCCGCTGGCGATCACCGAGGTGTCACGGACACCGGTGCTAACGTCATCACGGCTGGGCACAACTGAAAGCGCTTCGCTCATCTCATCATCTCCTTTGTCTATGTCGGTCTCACCACCCCAACGTGTGCTCCTGACAGAGGTTCCCATATTTCTCGCCGGTGTCAGACCTTCTCACCGATGTCAGGCGCGCAGGCGCCGGGGACAGATGGGCAACGAAAATGGGCGGACGCCACAGCATCCGCCCCTTATCGCTTTCGCATTGTCGTCTCCACGCTATCTGCCCTTTACCACCCGAACCACCATGGCGATGGCAAAGAGTACAAGGAACACGAAGAACAAAATCTGCGCGATCCCGGCAGAGGCAGACGCCACACCGCCAAAGCCGAAGAGGCCAGCGATGACTGCGACAACAAAGAATAGCAAAGCCCAGTAGAGCATGGTCCTCTCCTTCATATCATGTCGTGCTGTGATACCGTCCCAACTCAGACCGCGCGGCGATGGTTCCATGGAACTTTCGCGGCTCGGCGCACGTTGAGTGGTGGAAAGGAGACTTCATCATGGCTGCAACTCAGACACAGACTGAACCGAAGAAATCGACCGCTGCGCGACGCAAGCAGGACACCCTGACAGAGGCGTCCCAGCCGATTGCGGCAAAAGCCAAAGAGGTTGGCGAACAGCTGGAGGATATGGCGGTACGCAATGCTCAGGCGGTCCGTGAGATGGCGACCGAGGGTGCAAAAACCGCGTCCCAGACCGTTAATGAGCTTGCCTCCCAGAGTGAGGAATTCGTGAAGAAGAATCCGGCGCTTGCCGTAGCTGGCGCGCTGGGGCTGGGCGTTCTGATCGGCCTTGCGGTCCGCAACCGCTACTGAAACACTTAAATTCCGAGATACAAAAAAGGGAGGCCAGCGGCCTCCCTTTTTTGTATCTGTTGGACACGTTTCTCTGACTATGAACAACCACCGCTGCGAGGGGATTCAGGTGAATTTGCGAAACAGCCGCGTGGTGTCGAAGATTGTATCGAGTTTCTCGTAGCGCGCGCGCGTCTCGTCCCAGCGCTCCTCCTGTGCGGCCGAGATCATCGCCTCCAGCAGCATCATGGTTGAGATGTTCGAGTCCCAGGCCGAGGGGATTTCCACCCAGCAATTGAAGGTATGCGCCGCCACAGATCCGATAGGGCTGGACCATTGGTCGGTGATCAAGATCACCCGCACCCCCCGTTCCGAAGCCAGTTCGGCCAGCCGTTGCAGGTTGGTCTCATAGCGGCGTACGTCGAACATCAGCAGCGTGTCGCCTTCCACCATATCCAGCACGTAATGCGGCCAGGTCGCCGAGGAGGAGGTCATATGTGTGACCCGCTGGCGAATGGCCTGAAAATGCGTGAAGGCATAATCCGCAAGCGCACGGGTGATGCGCCCGCCAACCACATAGAGCCGACCCTCAGTATCGGCCAGCTGCCGGACCGCCGCATCGAACTGCTCTGAATCGACGTTGGAAAAGGTCTGGCTGAGGTTGTCGGTCACCGCCTGTGCAAATCTGTTTAGAAGATGCCCCTCCGGCGCCTCCGACGCCCAGTTGGCCCGGCGCTGGGTCGGACCGGATCCCTTTGCCTCCAGCTCTTTCAGCAGGGCCTGATGGAACTGCGGATATCCTTTGAAACCAAGCTTCTGCACCATGCGCGCCACGGTGGGTGTCGACACATCGGCATTGGCGGCAACAATGGTGATAGAGGCCAGACCAGCCGCCGGATAATTGGCCAGCAGGGCATTTGCGAATTTGCGCTCTGCCTGGGTCAGGGTTGCATATTGCTCCCGGATGAGTTCGCGCACGGTGGCGGGCGGTTTTGTCACTGTCCGGCTATCCCTCTGGTTTGCCTACAATTTATGCACTACCCCAAAGACAGGGCCATCCCCGACACGAGGGGATCAAACTGATGCTGAAAATATATTGACACAAAAAGTCGTACGTGAAAACATTTTTCCAAAATCAGGGAGTGCCCAATGTCACTGAGCGATTCCAACGCTCCATCTGCCGCCGCACCGGAACTGCCCAATGAGGCAGTAGAGATCTGGAATGCAGCGGGCACCGGCGATGTGCTGGTGCTGTGCGAACATGCCAGCAACCACATTCCGGCGCGGTATGAGGGGCTTGGCCTGTCGGAGGATGACCGCGCCAGCCATGCCGCCTGGGATCCCGGCGCATTGGCGGTGGCCAAGGGTCTATCGGTGGCTCTGGACGCGCCGCTGGTAGCAAGCCGGGTGTCGCGGCTGGTCTATGACTGCAACCGCCCGCCCGAAGCTGCCAGTGCCATGCCCGCGAAATCGGAACTGATCGAAGTCCCCGGCAACCGTGATCTGGATGCGGCGGCGCGGGCCGAACGGGTCGACAGCGTCTACACCCCTTTCTGCGCGGCCGTGGCGCAGGTGATCGCTGATCGCAGGGCCGCAGGCCGCGAGACGATGCTGGTGACGGTCCACAGCTTTACCCCGATCTTTTACGGCACCCCGCGCAGCGTCGAAATCGGCATCCTGCACGATGCGGACAGCCGCTTGGCCGATGCGATGCTGGAGGCCGCCCCGGCCCTGCCCGACCGCCAGATCGAGCGCAACGCGCCCTATGGCCCGCAGGACGGTGTCACACATTCGCTGGTGCTGCATGGTCAGAACAATGGTTTGGCCAATGTGATGATCGAAGTGCGTAACGATCTGTTGCAGACCCCGGAACAGGAAGCCGCCATGACAGACGAATTGCTGTGTCTGCTGCGCCCGGCCCTGAGCGCGCTGACCAGTAAGGAGGCAGCCAATGCCTAGTGCCATCAAGAGCTATGTACGCGCCATCGACGCGATGAACCGCGTGATTGGCCGTTTCGCCATGTATCTGATCTTTGTGCTGGTTGGGGTGCTTCTGTGGTCCTCGGTGTCAAAGACCTTTTTCAACCCGTCACTCTGGACGCTGGAGACCGCGCAGTTTGTCATGGTCGCCTACTATATTCTGGGCGGTCCCTACTCGATCCAGATGGGCAGCAATGTACGGATGGATCTGTTCTATGGCGCATGGTCGCTCAAGACCAAGGCCATGGTCGATGCCGTCACCGTGCTGTTCCTGATGTTCTACCTGGGGATCCTGTTTTATGGCGCCGTCAGCTCCACCGCCTATTCGCTGGGGTATTTCGGGCTGGAGCCGTTTCAGTTCTTCGGAGAGCTGCTGACAATCCTTGTGAGCGAAGGCGTCGATGCCGCCAGCGCCAAACTCGGCTATCTGGAACGCAGCTCCACCGCCTGGCGCCCCTTCATGTGGCCGATCAAAACCATCCTCTGTTTCGGCGTCTTTCTGATGCTGCTGCAATGCCTTGCTGAATTGTTCCGTGATCTCGGACGCCTTCGCGGAGACGACTTCTAATGTCCTATGAACTCATCGCCATTATGATGTTTGCCGGCATGATGCTGATGCTGATGACCGGTCAGCGTGTGTTTGGCGCAATCGGTTTCGTCGGCGCTGTGGCCGGTCTGCTGCTCTGGGGCACTGGCGGCAGTGAAATCCCCTTCTCCGCGGCCATGAAGCTGATGAAATGGTATCCTCTGCTCACGCTGCCAATGTTCATCTTCATGGGGTACGTGCTGTCGGAATCGAAGATCGCAGATGATCTCTACCGGATGTTTCACGTGTGGATGGGACCGGTCAAAGGCGGGCTGGCGATTGGTACCATTGGTCTGATGGTCCTGATCTCGGCGATGAACGGTCTGTCCGTGGCTGGTATGGCCATCGGCGCCACCATCGCCCTGCCCGAGCTTTTGCGCCGTGGCTATGACAAGACGCTGGTCACCGGCACCATTCAGGCCGGATCCTCCCTCGGCATTCTGGTGCCGCCCTCCGTCGTGCTGGTGCTGTATGCGATGATCGCGCGCCAGCCAGTTGGTCAGCTCTGGCTCGCCGGTGTTGTTCCGGGTCTGTTGATGGCGGCCATGTTCATCATCTACATCTATCTGCGCGCCCGGATGCAGCCCGAACTCGGCCCCGCCATGAGCCCCGAGGATCTCGCCGAATATGAGCGCATCAGCGATCATCCGCTGCGCCTGAACTACATCGTTCTGGCCCTTCTGGTGCTGGTGCCGCTGGTGGTCAAGATGGGCATCATCGAGGCAAAACCCGCGATGGGCGTGGCTCTTGCCGGTGCTGTTCTGGCCTTTGTCACCAGAGGCGTTCCGATCTTCTATCATGATGTCTTCATGAAGGAAAAATACCGCCTGCTGTTCTCCGGCGTGCTGCCCTTGGCGATCTTTGCCGCGATGATGGTTCCCTTTGTGAATGGCTGGACCTCGCTGGTGGAAAGCTCCGCCATTGGTGCGATGACCGCCTTTGTCGCGGCCATTCTCAAAGGTCGGATGAACAAGGAGGTGTTTGAAACGTCGGTGCGCTCCACCCTGGGGATTTCCTGCATGTTCATGTGGATCATCCTCGCCGCGCTTGGCTTTGGCGCAATTTTTGATGGTCTGGGCGCGGTGAAGGCGATCGAGGATCTGTTCACCACGCAGCTGGGTCTCAGCCCCTGGATGATCCTGATCCTGATGCAGCTGAGCTTTATCGTGATGGGCACCTTCCTTGATGACACCGCGATGCTGGTGATCGTGGCGCCGCTTTATGTGCCGCTTGTGGGGGCGCTGGGGTTCGATCTGATCTGGTACGGTGTGCTTTATACCATCACCACCCAGATCGCCTATATGACGCCGCCCTTTGGCTACAACCTGTTCCTGATGCGGGCGATGGCGCCACCGGAAATCGGGCTGAAAGACATCTACGTCTCAATCATCCCCTTTGCCGCTGTCATGGTGGTCGCACTCGCCCTGGTGATGATGTTCCCGCAGATTGCCCTGTGGCTGCCGGACTATGTTTACGGAAAATAACCCTCAGAAGAGCTCCGCAAGGGGGCCGGACATTCAACATGGAGAAGAGACATGACGACAAGACGTAAGTTTATACAGACCGCCGGTGTCGGCGCCCTGGCCGCACCGCTGGCCACACCTGCGCTGGCTCAGTCGAAAATCACCTGGCGTATGCAGACCTATGCCGGTGCGGCACTGGCCGAGCATGTGGTGAAACCCGCCATCGACATGTTCAACAAGATCGCAGGCGACCGCATGCAGATCGAGCTCTACTATGCCGACCAGCTGGTCCCCACCGGCGAGCTGTTCCGCGCCATGCAGCGCGGCACGATCGACGCGGTGCAGTCGGATGACGACTCGATGGCCTCGCCCACCGAAGTCACTGTCTTTGGCGGCTATTTCCCCTTCGCCTCGCGCTACTCGCTCGATGTGCCTGTGCTGTTCAACCAATATGGTCTGAACGAGATCTGGGACGAGGAATACTCCAAGGTCGGCGTCAAGCATATCTCGGCAGGCGCCTGGGACCCCTGCCATTTCGCCACCAAGGATCCGATCAACTCGCTGGCCGACCTCAATGGGAAACGCGTCTTCACCTTCCCGACCGCCGGCCGTTTCCTGAGCCAGTTCGGCGTGGTGCCGGTCACCCTGCCGTGGGAAGACATCGAAGTTGCCATGCAGACTGGCGAGCTGGACGGCATCGCCTGGTCCGGCATCACCGAGGATTACACCGTCGGCTGGGCGGATGTGACCAACTACTTCCTGACCAACAACATCTCCGGCGCCTGGGCTGGCTCCTTCTTTGCCAACCAGGGCCGCTGGAACGAGCTGCCCGAGGATCTGCAGACCCTGTTCCGTGTCTGCTGTGATCAGTCGCATTATTATCGCCAGTGGTGGTACTGGGGTGGCGAAGCCTCCTTGCGCGTGAACGGCGACAAGATGAAACTGACCACGATTCCGGACAACGAATGGCAGCAGGTCGAAGACGCCGCCGTCAAATTCTGGGACGAAATCGCCGCCGAAAGCCCGACCAAAGCGCGCGTTGTCGAGATCATCAAGAAGTACAACGCCGACATGCAGAAGGCCGGCCGCCCCTATCGCTACGGCTAAGGCTGCCACAGAAAACCGAATTTGGCCCGCGTGCGGTGGGCCAAATTCCTTCCCAAGGAATTTGCTCAACTTTTTTAGTCAGAAAGTTGTGGCCTCAGAACACAAAGGGCTGCTCATGCTCTCCTTCGATACGCTCAAAGACCAGGTTGCCGACGGCACCGTTGATACAGTTCTTGTGTGCCTTGTGGACATGCAGGGTCGGCTGATGGGCAAACGCTTTCACGCCAAGCATTTTGTGAACGGCGCCTGGGAAGAGACCCATTGCTGCAACTATCTCCTCGCCACCGATCTGGCGATGGCGACGCCGGAAGGCTATGCCTCGACCAGCTGGGAAAACGGCTATGGCGATTATGTAATGAAGCCGGATCTGGCCACGCTGCGCCCGGTGCCCTGGCTGGCTGGCACGGTGATGGTGCTCTGTGATGTGCTGGATCACCACAGCCATGAGGAAGTCCCCCATTCTCCCCGCGCCATCCTGAAACGTCAGGTGAACCGTCTCAAAGAGATGGGTTTTGACGCGATGTGCGCCACCGAGCTGGAATTCTTCCTGTTCGAGAAGAGCTTTGACGAAATCCGCAAATCCGGTTTCCGCGATCTGCAGCCGATCTCGGGCTACAATGAGGACTACAGCATCCTGCAGACCTCGCGTGAGGAACATATCCTGCGCCCGATCCGCAACCACCTGTGGGATGCAGGGCTGCCGATCGAGAATTCCAAGGGCGAGGCCGAGACCGGTCAGGAAGAGCTGAACATCAAATATGCCGCCGCGATGGATACGGCTGAATATCACACCATTGCCAAACATGCGGTGAAAGAGATCGCCCAGCAGCAGGGCCATGCCGTCACCTTCCTGCCGAAATGGCATCACGAGAAGGTCGGCTCCTCCTCCCATGTCCACCAGTCGCTGTGGCAGGACGGCAAACCTGCCTTCTATGACGAGAGCGACGCGCTGGGCATGTCATCGCTGATGAAGGCCTACATGGCGGGTCTGCTGAAATACGCGCCGGATTACACCGCCTTCATGGCGCCCTATATCAACAGCTACAAACGCTTCATGAAGGGCACCTTTGCCCCGACCCGTATCATCTGGTCGGTGGACAACCGCACCGCAGGCTATCGCCTCTGCGGTGTCGGCAGCAAGGCAATCCGCGTGGAATGCCGGATACCCGGCTCGGACATGAACCCCTATCTCGCGATCGCCGGCATGCTGGCGGCGGGTATTGCAGGCATCGAGGAAGGGCTTGAGCTGCAGGCCCCCACCAAGGGCGATGTCTATCAGGGCGACACCGGCATGATCCCCGGCACGCTGCGTGAGGCGGCGGCGGCACTCAAAAGCTCGGCCATGTTGCGGGCCACCATGGGCGATGCGGTGGTTGACCACTATGTCCGTGCGGCGGAAGTTGAGATCGAGGATTTCGAGCGGATCGTGACCGACTACGAGATTGCCCGCGGGTTTGAGCGCGTCTGAGACGCGCAGCCTTCGGCGAGAGTATTTTTGGAAAGATGACGATGGGGGCGTGGCCCCCGTCAAACCACATGAGGAAGACCATGGGCCAGACCCTGAAATGTATTTCACCGATCGACGGATCAGTCTATGCCGAGCGCGAGACGCTGTCGCCGGAGGCCGCAGCAGAGCGTGCCAAGGCAGCACGTGTGGCCCAGGCGGCCTGGGCCGCCCGCCCCCTGCAGGAGCGGATTGACCTGGTGATGGCCGGCGTCGCCGCCGTGGGGGCCATGAATGACGAGATCGTGCCGGAGCTGGCCCACATGATGGGGCGCCCGGTGCGCTATGGCGGCGAGTTTGGCGGCTTCAACGAACGTGCCAGCCACATGGCCGCGATTGCGGCAGAGTCGCTTGCGGATATCGAGGTTGGAGAGGACGCCACCTTCAAACGCTACATCAAGCGCGTGCCCCATGGGGTTGTGTTGGTGGTCGCGCCCTGGAACTACCCCTATATGACCGCAATCAACACCGTGGCGCCTGCGCTGATTGCGGGCAATACCGTGGTGCTGAAACATGCCACCCAGACGCTTCTGGTGGGCGAGCGCATGGCGCAGGCCTTCCAGTCGGCGGGCGTTCCGGCAGATGTGTTCCAGAATGTATTCCTCGACCATGACACCACATCCTCGCTAATTGCCTCAAAGGCATTTGACTTCGTGAACTTCACAGGCTCCGTCGGTGGCGGTCAGGCGATGGAGCGCGCAGCGGCCGGCACCTTTACCGGCGTCGGCACCGAGCTGGGCGGCAAGGATCCGGGCTATGTGATGGACGACGCAGATCTGGACGCGGCGGTGGACACGCTGATCGATGGCGCCATGTTCAACGCAGGCCAGTGCTGCTGCGGCATCGAGCGGATCTATGTCCATGAGAGCCTTTACGACGCCTTTGTCGAGAAGGCCGTAGCCATCGTGAAAGGCTACAAGCTGGGCAATCCGCTGGAGGCAGAAACCACCATTGGCCCGATGGCCAATGTGCGCTTTGCACAGGAGGTGCGCGACCAGATCGCCGAGGCGGTAGCGGCGGGTGCTGTCGCCCATATCGCGCCCTTCGCCGAGGATGACGGCGGTGCCTATCTCACACCGCAGATCCTGACCAATGTGACTCATGACATGCGGGTGATGCGCGACGAGAGCTTTGGCCCTGTCGTGGGCATCATGAAAGTCACCTCTGACGAGGAGGCGATTGCGCTGATGAATGACAGCGAATTTGGCCTCACCGCGTCGCTCTGGACCCGCGATGTCGAGCGCGCCGCGCGTGTTGGCGATCAGATCGAAACCGGCACCGTGTTTATGAACCGCGCCGATTATCTGGATCCGGGCCTGTGCTGGACCGGCTGCAAGAACACCGGCCGCGGTGGGGGTCTGTCGATCATCGGCTTCCATAACCTCACCCGCCCGAAATCCTATCACCTGAAAAAAGTCACGGGCTGAGCCCCGTCATCTTTCCAAAAATACTCCGGGGGGCTTGCCGCAGGGCAAGCGGGGGCAGCGCCCCCTCCCCGGCTTCATCACAGGAACACACCTATGACTCTTGTTGGAAACTGGTCCTACCCGACCGCAATCAAATTCGGCGCAGGTCGGATCAAGGAACTGGCGGACGCCTGCGCTGCTGTCGGCATGAAGAAACCTCTGCTGGTCACCGACAAAGGCCTGGCCGAACTGCCTGTCACCCAAGCCACCCTCGACATCCTGGAGGCCGCGGGCCTTGGCCGGGCGATGTTCTGCGAGGTTGACCCAAACCCGAACGAGAAGAACCTCGAAGCCGGTGTTGCCGCCTACAAGGCGGGCGGCCATGACGGGGTTATCGCTTTTGGCGGCGGCTCTGGCCTCGATCTGGGCAAGATGGTCGCCTTCATGTGCGGCCAGACCCGACCGGTTTGGGATTTTGAAGACATCGGCGACTGGTGGACCCGCGCCGATGCCGATGCAATCGCGCCAATCATCGCCGTGCCGACCACCGCAGGCACCGGCTCCGAGGTCGGCCGCGCCTCTGTGATCACCGACAGTGTGACCCATCAGAAAAAGATCATCTTCCACCCCAAGGTGCTGCCAACCGTGGTGATCTGTGATCCCGAGCTGACCGTGGGCATGCCGAAGTTCATCACCGCAGGCACCGGGCTGGATGCCTTTGCCCATTGCGTCGAGGCGTTCTCCAGCCCGCATTACCACCCGATGTCGCAGGGCATCGCGCTGGAAGGCATGCGCCTGATAAAGGATTTCCTGCCGCGCGCCTATGCCGATGGTACCGATATCGAGGCGCGCGCGCAGATGATGTCGGCTGCGGCCATGGGGGCCACCGCCTTCCAGAAAGGCCTCGGCGCGATCCACGCCATGAGCCACCCGATCGGCGCAGTGTTCAACACCCACCACGGCACCACCAATGCGGTCTGCATGCCTGCGGTTCTGGCCTTCAACGCGCCGGAAATCCGCGAGCGGTTCAACACCGCAGCTGCCTATCTGGGCATCGACTGCGGCTTTGACGGTTTCTGCGCCTATGTGCAGGAGCTGAACGACAGTCTCGGTATCCCACGTGGCCTCGCGGACCTCGGCGTCACCGAAGACGCCATCCCCGAGCTGGTCCGAGGCGCCCTGATCGACCCCTCCTGCGGCGGCAACCCTGTCGTTCTGGATGAAGCCAATCTTACGCAGCTATTCAAGGACGCGATGTGATCTCCGGTTGAGGGCCACAGAATACTGAGCCCGGACCGAGCTGTCTGACGTCTGGCTCAGGTGTCGTGATTGCGGCCCCTCTCTGCTTGAGAGGGGCCGCATTTTTATTCGCAATGATCCGGGTCGGTCCCTATTTCGCCGCGCCGCAGTGCCGATCGACCATGCGCTGCACCATCGGGGCAAAGTGCCAGAAATCGGGCGTCTTCATCCCCTCACGCTTGCCCGCCTCGTCCAGATAGCGCACCGCGATGATCTCCTTGAGGTTCGGATTGGCCTCGAACTCCACCACTTCCTGCGCGGTCATCGGTCCCCCCTGCAGCTCCAGCGTATGGACCGAGGCAGGCGAAAGGCGTTTAAAATACTCGGGCTTCGTCGCACAGAGATAGCGTTTCGCAGCAACGTGGTAGCGACAGCAATCGGTGATCACGCTGGGAAAGAAGCGCTCCAGCACCTCGGCCCCGGCGTCCTCATGGTGGCGGTCTTCGGTATCATCGGGGTGATAGGTGCCAAACTCCGATGTGAAATGACCGATATCATGCAGGAGGGCGCCGACGATGATTTCCTCCGGCTGGCCATTCTCTTCGGCGATTGTGGCGCCCTGCAGCATATGCTCTCCCATGGTCACCGGCTCGCCCAGATATTCCTCACCGCCGCGGCGATCGAAGATGGAGCCGAGGAACGCAACGATTGTGTCGCGGTCGAGTGTCTCAGGCGGGCGATGCGGCGCTGGCTGCGGTTTGCGGCTGGTCATTCCGCCGCCTCCCCCAGGGCCTGACGCCGCCGGGCCTCATAGGCAGAGCGCAGCCCGTCCTTGTCGGCATAGCAGCCCTGCAACCACCGCGTTCCTTCGCCGGAATAGCCCTTGCGCGCATGAAGGACACGGGTGTTGTCGACCACAAATGCCTCACCGGGGTTCAGGCGAAAGGTCACCTCCATTGCCGTGTCGTCGATAATCTCGCCGAACCGGCGATAGGCCGCATAATAGAGCGCCATTTTGTCGAAGGGGACATCCTGAACCGCCGCAAGGGAGCGATTGTTGAAACGCACAGCAATCAGCTCGCCATCCGGCGCCAGCTCGATCATCGGACGGCGCGAGGTCAGGCAAACCGCGGCTTCGCCAGCATATTCAAAGCGCGCGCAATGCTCGGCCAGAACGTTGAAATAGGCTTCGTTTTCGGCCTTGAGCCGCAGCGCCGCGGCAAAGCCGTCAACCACCATGTTCTCGCCGCCGGCAGCCGAGCTTTCGAGACAGTAGAGCACCTGGATCGTCGGCACGGGATCGCGATAGGGGTTGTCGGTATGGGCCTGCAAGCCAAGCCCGGTAAAGGCCAGATTGGTCGGATTCACCTCGGTACGGACCTCAAAGTGACGCCCATAGTTGGTCTCCCGGACATGACCAAAAAGATCCACAACCCGGAACAGTGCACCGTCCTCAACCGGACCGTTGACGATTTTGCCAAACCCGTAGCGTGTCACCGCGCCAAGCCAATCGCCCAACGCCGCACCACCGGCTTGCAGCGCGGCAAAATCCCCGGTGGGCACGGCCGCCATCAACCCCGCGTCCCAGGGCTCGACCCCCTCCGCGAGCCAGCCGCGCGCGTCCTGACGCGCCCGGTCATAGGCATGATCCCCAAGCCAGGACAGATCGTAATCCACGGTCTTCTCTTCCGGGACGAACCGCACCCGGAGGTGGCCGCCATCAAGCGTCGCCTCCGCAATTGCCGTGTCGGCCGGAATATCGCGCAGGGCGATCAGACGCTGACCATTGGCCGTCGCACGGGTCTCGGGATCGCCCGCATTGTCGCGCAGCCAGATCGCGTGGAACCGCAGTTCAGACGTCCCGAGAGACAGGGTGAGATAATCGCCCGCTGGGGCAACGGTAACTGATGGCATGATGTCCTCAAGAAAGGGTCCGCAATGCGGAAGATGACTTTTGCCTGTATGTTGCCACCGGTCCTGGATAATCTCAAATTAGGAATTTCTGCACTTAGGCCAAGGTCAGCTAATGCAAAAACAGCGCTCAACCCTGCCCCCGCTGGAATGGATCCGCGCCTTTGAAGCGGCGGCGCGCTGCGGCAGCTTTACCGCAGCCGCAGGCGAAACCGGGATCACCCAATCCGCCATCTCGCAGCGCATCGCCCAGCTGGAGAAACGGCTGGGGGTGGCGCTGTTCCACCGTCACCCTCGTGCCATTTCCCTGACTGTAGAGGGCGAGGCCTGGCTGCCCCATATCCAGTCGGCGCTGGACACGATGCGCGACAGCTCAGAGGCGCTGTTCGGCACCGGGCGGCGCCAGCTGACGATCTCCGCCAGCCAGTCGGTCATTGATCTGTGGCTCACGCCAAGGCTGGCAGCCCTGAGCGAGATTTCGGGTGGTCAGCTTGCAATCCAGACCATGGTGCTGGGCGCCCATGACGCGCCCGAGGATGATGTGCTGCGCATTCGCTACGGCGCCGGGGACTGGCCCCACCCCTATAAGCTGCCGCTCTATTCCGAGGAAATCGCGCCGATGGCGGCGCCCGCTCTGATCAAGGCTGCGCAGGACTGGACCGACTGGCCCCGCATTGCCTGTTCCGGTCCACGCCCGGGCTGGCCCGATTGGGTTGCCCGCCACGGCGGCGGGACAACGCCAGTACCGCATCTGCGTTTTGACACATTCCTGTCGGCACTTGGCGCGGCACAGGCCGGGGCCGGCGTTCTGCTAGGTTCGCTTCCCCTGTGCCGCGTGCCCCTGGCCGAGGGGCGGCTGGTTCGCCTTGATCGGAACCGGCTGAAACACCATGCCACCTATTGGATGATCGCCGGAAAAGACGCGGTAACCCACACGCAATGGAGCGAGCTGACACGCATCATGCAGTGAGCCGCGACAAACGATTGGGCCACGCGAATTGTCGCAATGGCAATCTGTCTTATGGGCCATTGATGGGGGCCGGTGCTTAGCTGCATCCATTCATGCAAACCCAATTAGGAGCATTGACGCCCATGAACATGTGGTTACTGGCAGCAGGAGGCCTGATGGTCGCGAACACGCTGTTGCACATCTTCGCCGGTGGTAAGAGCGTTGCACGCCCCCTGCTGAACGCGCGCGAGCTGTCTGCCGAGGTACGATATGTAAACTACTACTGCTGGCATCTGGTGAGCATTAACCTCGCTGCGGTGGCTGCGCTCTTTTTATGGCCTGCGCTGCTGAACGGGCCAGTCGTCGCCGCGATCATCGCCACCGCTCTGTCCGCCTCATATGCCCTCTGGGGGCTGGCCTTGCCGGTTCTGAACGGCCAGCGCTACAAGGATATTCCCCAGGGGTTCCTGTTTGTCCCCGTCACCCTGTCCGGTCTCGTCGGCCTGATGATCTGACACCTGTCAGGCACGATAACCACGCAAGTATCGGTATGGGCCGCAAGATGGCGGCCCAACCTGAGACCTGGTCAGACAGTTGGCCAACAGTATTTCATAGATAAAATATCTTCTGTTGATTACCCGACATCTTGTGGGCATTGAGCCTGTTCCTCATAGAAAACCACCAAAAACACCCTTAACAGCTCATGAATCGGCCGCATTCAGGGCAGGCGCGCGCTCAACTCATAGCTGTCTGGTTAAAGTCTTAACGACACTAGGCGGGCATATTAATCATTTGTTAGCGGCAAAATGACAGTCTCAGGCCAGTCTTTGGAAAGGGCGTTATCATGAATGGTACTGAGGTTACGACACAAACCAACCACGCGACACTGCCCTCCGGCAACCTATGTGTCCTGGTGCTGGATGACAGTGAATTTGACAGAACACGGATGCGAAGGCTGATTGCCCAAGCGGACAGATCTGTGAATGTGATCACCTGTTCGGATATCAAGGACTTTGAAAGAGCACTGGACGAGAATATCGTCGACCTCTGCCTGATTGACCATCAGCTGCGCGACGCCTCGGGGCTGGATGCCGTCGCCGTGGTCAAACAGCAACTGGAGACCGCGGAGGTCCCGGTGGTCATGATTTCCGGTCGTGAAGATACAGAAGCGGTTGTCAGTTCGATCCGCGCCGGCTGTGTCGACTACATCGGCAAGGGCAATCTGACGGCTGAAAAACTTCATGGTGTGATCTACAATTCCATCGCTGAAACCTTCTCCAGCCCGGCCATGAAAGCCGAGGTGCAGGAAGCAACCCGTAATGTGATCCGTGGCATGGCTGAAGGCTGCATCAGCGAGCTGCAACCCAAACTGCGGCGCATGTACCGTCAGATCTCCTTTATTCGCGGCTGCCACAATCAGGGCCTGACCCCCTCCCCTGAGGCGCTGGATGAGATCGAAACCCATTGCCTGAACATCTGGCGGTTCTTCGACGAGATCGAACACTACAGCAATAGTTTCAACGAAGTTCGCCACTAGGTGGATCACCTCACCGCGGCTCAGCCACGGTGAGGTTGCTTCAGACGCACCCGAATAGTCGCCCCGTGCCGATTGGTCCGGGGCGGCAACGCGTCTACAAGACCGCCATAGCTATCGGCAAGGCGCCGCAGGATCGCCAACCCCATGCCTGCCCCTCCGGTGTCGGCGATCGAGAATTTGCTCATCGGATCAAAAATCCGTTCCAGCTTGCCTGCTGGAATTCCGACACCATCGTCTCGCACCAGCATCTCCCACATGCCGTCGTGGCAGCGGCCAACCACGGCAATGCGCACCGGCTCCGGGTTATGACCGGCCGCATTTCCCAGCAGGATCAGGAACATCGACATCAGGGCATCGGGGTTCATGTCAATCTCAGGCGGATCGAACCGCGCCCGCACCCGCAGGCCATCTGGCAGATTCAGCGCCGCAATCGCACGATCAAGGCAAGCTTGAACCGACACGTTCTCCGTCTCCCGGTATCCGGTCTTGGAATATCGCGACAGCTGGTCAAGCATCATGTTGAGCTTTTCGGCGTGCTGCCGCATCAGATCAAGGGATTGCGCCGGGGCTTCCGGCAGGGTCAGGCCTGCGTCCTCCAGATCCTCCCCAATCCAGTTCGGCAGTTCGGCAAGCGCCCTCACCGACCCCCGCAGATCATGCACGATTTTGTAGACCACTTCCATCATCGCCTGATCGCGCGTGGTCTGGCCAGCCGCCTGGTCGGGGGTATCATGTTTCATCGCGGAGCGCCTTTCGAAGTTCGGCAGGATAGGTGTCACGCAGGGCCATCCAGCGGCGCGCCTGCAACGTGGCACCCGCACGATCCGTTGTCGCACGCCAGGACTGGGCCACATTGTTGAGCGCGACCTCCGGCGTGGCGTCACCCGCCAGCGCAAGCTGAAGCCAATAGGACAAAGCGTCGAAATACTCCCCCCGCCGCGCCAGATAGAGATCGGGCATAGACGAGCGCATTGCCTGTTCATGCACCCTCAGGAACTGTGCACCATAGGCATCGACGATTGCGGGATCCTGATATTGATCGGTCCGGAAAGGGTCAAAAAAACCACCCGTCTGCGCGATCGCCTCGGCGCCGACTTTCTGCGAAACGGCATTCACGCAAAACTGATATGCGAGCTCGGGCTGCCTTGAATTTTTGGCGACGACGTAACTCCACCCCCAGTTGAAATACGACATGGGCACCAACGCCCCATTGATGCGTCCACCGGGCAGCGAGGCGTTGACCAGATTATCGCGCATCGCCGAGTCCGGCGCATAGAGGCTTTTCTGTGTCCCCCCCCAACCGATATTGGCGTAGATGTCACCCTCCCGATACCGTGCCCAATTGGCAAAGAGGCCCAGGTCGGCCCCAACCAGATGGGCGCTCGAGGCGATCATCTCTTCCAATGCGGCGACGCCTTGGGCACCGGCAATCTGCGGCTCCATCGTGGGTGAAAACGGCCAGGCCCCCTTGGCGTGGAACCGGGCCCACCATTCCCAGGCCACCTTGTCGGCAGCGCGGAACAGGCAGCCGCCATAGCGTCCCGCATCCGGGTCGTGAAAGAACGCCATCTGGCGGTCCAGCTCTTCCCACGTCGCCGGTGTTGTCAGGTCTGTCCCGGTCTGATCCGCATATTTCTGTCTTAACTCAGGGTTCTCCATAAACCTTTTGTTATAAAACATTAAGAACACGTCACCGTCGGTTTGATATCCCCAGAGCCGGTCATCGAAAACATCACCGCTGGTATACATCATCGCGTCGGTCAGATCCTGCGGCGCATATTGCTGCGCCAGCCCGTCCAGGGGCAGGATCGCCTCCGCCTCGACAAGATCGGGGATTCCAAACGTTGCAGGCAGCGCCACATCGACACCGACGTCATTGAGCATTGCCTCCAGCGTCAACACCGCATTAATCTCTCCCACACCGACAACGACCAATTCCGCCCGGCAGCCACATAACGCTTCGAAACTCTTGGCAACCGGGGCCAGATTCGCCTCTGCCCCATGAGGGGTCAGAATACGCAACAGGTTGGGAGACTGGGGATCAGTTGCAGCACGTCCGGCTGCAGGCAGCAGGCCACCGCCCACCCCCAACGCCAGCGCATGCGTGGTAAAGGCGCGTCTTGTGAACATGGGGATCCTCGCGGTTGGCTATATGTCGTCAAACCTATCGTCGCCCAGTTAACGGCTGGTAAACCTCTCAACCTTATGTTGAGTCTCGCAAACAGCAAAAGGGACCCGCAGTGTCGCTAACCGCACGCCTAAGATCCTGTGTCGTCATCTGCCTCGCGTCGATCTGTGTCGCGATGTATACGGAGTGGAACGACCTTAGCCGTATTGAGCGCAAGACGGAAAACCTGTCGGACCGCACCATCCCCCTACTGGACAGGATCGCCGATCTTGGCGACCTACAACATGGGCTGGAGGTGACATTGGCGAGGATCCGGCTCGTCGACGAACCAGATGGGCTAAAGGCGCTTGGACAGCGGCTCGACACGCTTGCACAGCTCTTTCGCGACAATTTCAGCGATCAGACAGATACAGTCACCGACGGTCCGTCCCCTGCAGATGCCGATGTCTTCCAAAAGGTTGTCAAAGGTCGGCAAGACCTCGTCGTCCAGTATGACCGGCTGGAGGTGGTTATCTCACAGGCGGCCTCCAAGATCCTGGCCCTGGAGAAATCCATCATTGTCGCGCAGATCGAGTTCGGCAATCAACAGCGTGGCACCGAGAGTTCGAGCCAGTCGTATTCCTGGGCAATCGACACCGCCAAAACCCTTGGGGAGATCTCCGGCAGCGTTGCATCGCTTGCCATCCTGACCAAGGATTTCTCCATTGATACCGGCGAAAAACACAGCGCGGAAAGTCAGCGCCTCGTCGCCCAGATCAATACTCTTGCCTCCCGCCTTGCCCGGCTCAAAAACATCGATGCGCGGCACGAGATTGCCGGTGTGCTGGTCGACTATCGCAAGATAATGCTTGGCCCGGATGGCGTCGTCGAAGGATTGTCGCAGTTACAGATCAGCGAAGCGCAACAGGATCGTCTTTACAAAGAGGCTGAAGCCGTCCTGAACCGCATCGGCACCTGGAGCAGGTCGAACACGCAGCGTGCGGCGATGGAGTTTCGACAAAGCGCGGCCGAAACCACGCGCATCGTGGAACGCATTCGCTTTGTCGATGTCGCTTTCAACATGTGTATGCTGTTGATTTCTCTGGCGCTCTTGTGGTTCATGATCGAGGTTCGCATGATCTCGCGCATCCATCGCCTGACCCGCCATATCCAGCGCATGTCCCGCGGCGAGCTCGACGACCCGATCAACACCAGCGGCTCGGACGAAATCTCGGAGATCGCAAAGGCTGTCGAGAAATCACGCCTCACCGCCGCTGCGCTGAAGCGCTCGAACGAGGAGCTGGAGAGATTTGCCTATGTGGCCGCACATGACCTGCGTGCGCCATTGCGGGCGATTTCAAATCTGATTGAATGGACCGAAGAAGACTTTGCCGATGAGATGCCGGCCGATGCGCAAAAGAATATCGGATTGATCCGCAATCGCACGGACAGACTATCCAGCCATCTGTCGGCGCTGCTGGATTATGCACGTGCAGGACAGATCGAGGGCGAACACGGCGCATTCAGCCTGACGCATTTTGCAGATGAGCTGCGGCTCTACTTCAATTCCAACCCGGAATTCGAAATCAAGGTCGAGCAGGATTGCGGTCCCTTCGGTGCATATCTGACACCGTTGAAAACCATCCTGATCAATCTTGTCAGCAATGCCAGCAAGCATCACGACAGATCATCGGGCACCATCCGCATCAGCAGCGAACTCTACCCGAACTATGTGGAAATAACCGTTGCCGACGATGGTCCGGGCATCCCGAAACAATACCAGGAGCAGATTTTCGTGCTGTTTCAAACGCTGAAATCCCGTGATGAAGTCGAAGGGTCCGGCCTGGGTCTGGCTCTTGTGCAAAAACTTGCCAGATCACTGGGTGGCAGCGTTTCTGTAGTTTCCAATCCGGAGGTGGCGCGCGGCACCGTGTTCACGGTCCGGATCCCGCTCAACTCCAAATCAAAGAAACCGCTGAATGACATCCAAGGATTGGCCGCATGACCAATAAAGAATCCGTTACATTCCTGATTGTCGATGACGATGAAGTGGCTGTCATGGCCATCAAACGCGCCTTGAAAAAGCTGCGTCTCGTGAACCCGGTAGAGGTCGTGGGCGACGGGCAGGAAGCGCTGGACCTGTTGCGCGGCGTGAACGCTGCCGCGCTGGAGCGCCCCTATATCATCCTGCTTGATCTGAATATGCCGCGCATGGGTGGTCTGGAATTCCTGTCAGAGGTCCGGGAAGACAAGGAACTGGCAAATTCCGTGATCTTTGTTCTGACAACCTCCGATGCGCCTTCCGATATCGCGGTCGCTTATGAGCACAAAATCGCAGGCTATATCGTGAAAGAAAACGCCTATGACGCCGTCAAATCGGCCGTTGAAATGCTGGGCGCCTATGTCGAGATTGTGTCGCTTGAAAACAAGCTGAGATGACGCCGGTCAGCGGATCAATGCTGTTGGCGCCAGCTTGCCGAAAAGGCGGGCCCTTACAATCTGTGCGGTCCATGAACGCAACGGCGGGAGAAGACTGATATTCCCGGCGCCATCGATGGCAGCATTCGTATGGTCGATGCCCCGGCGCGACTGAACGCTAATGGCGTAGCTACTCTGGCGGTGGCGCTGTTTCTTCATGGCGATATCTAGCCCCGATGCCCCCGGTGGTGGCCCCCGCCCCTCAAAGCATATGGCAATACCAAGCTGTCGCTGGACCAGATGCACCTGAATGGTCTTCGGGATGCGGGCTCCGTCCATTCGGAGGCCGCGCATTCCAGTCCGAATTCTGACCACGGATCGACAGCTTGCGGCCTGACATCGGTGATCGGGAAGATTTTCCGATCCAGAGACGCTCAAATCTGCGCGACACATCCCATGTTGGAACGCGCGCATTCGCAGACGCGCAAGATTGGAAAACGGGTCGGGCCCTGTGCTCAAACCTGCAATCGTTCTAGATTGCGACCATACAGATTGGCCGCATGGCAGAGCGGGATCGCCCGCTGCACCCTCAGCCCCAACGCATGCGTGGTCTTCCGGTCAACTCTGAACCAACCTGCGCGCCGGTCATCAGCGCTGCTCTGCGCGTGCAGCCGGTTGCCCGCCCCACGGTTGTCGCACAAGTCTGCGGATCGCAGCACCTACATCACTGTCAGCCACTCAACCAATCACTCAACCTATTCCAATGCAATCATACCGGTGAAACCGACCCGCGCCAGCTGGCGCGGGATATCAGTCTTCGACGGTTTGCCCCAGTTCGCACCAACCATCAGGTCCCGCGCAGCAAGTTCAGCGCAGAACCCGTCTGGTCAGCCCTCTTTTCCAGCAGGATCACCCTCTTAACTGGGGTGATGTGACCCAGCCCAACCCAACGATTGCCTCCCCGCCATGGGCCAGCAAAAAACCCGCGTGCGCACAATGGACGGCGCCGAGAGCATGACCGGCCATCCGGGACGCCCCAGGGACCACGCCTGCCCAGACGCGGGCATCATTTCAGCGTCAGCACAACAAACAGCGTCCCCGCAATCCCTGCAAAGATGGTGAGCCAAATGAGCCCCACCAGCTCGGTCGCGCTTTCCGCTTCAAGCTGGTTGGCCAGCGAGATGATTTCAGCGGTGACATTCCTCTCTTCCCTGCGCAGAAAGTCGATCCATTCCGTCGACGCCGCGACCCAGCGCTCGCTGTTGAGAGCCGCCGGCCCGGAGGCCGCTTTTGCTGACCTGATGGTATCACGCAGGTCGCTTAAGGTGAGATATTGGTCCGTCCTTTGCAGCGATGGCAGCCAGCTTCCACTTCCCTTGACGACCGCTGCTTCGGTCAACAGGATGATCTGCGCGCCGCCGAGGGCGGCGAAATGCTCCCGCAGCGCAGAAGAATTTCCCGTTTCGATGACCGCCGCGCCAGTTGCCCGCTCAAGTCCGGCCTTTTCCTTGGCTTCGCCGATCAGGAAACGCGCCTGTCGCAGCGCTTGGTATTCGGTGGAACTGTCCAGCCCGACGCTTTGTCGGGTAAGAGCCATGATGGTGCTGATGAGTTCCGTGTAGGGCCCAGCGACATCCGAAACCATGACCGGCCTATCAAAGCCGAAGCCATCGACATGCTGGCGCAGTTCCGCCAGCCGTTCCACCCCGTGAACAACGCGATCAAAGGCCAGGCTATGATCGTCGGCCATCAGGGTGATGCGCGAAAGTGCGGAGGCGACCACCGCATCAGTCTGGCCGCGCTGACGTATCAACGCATCTGGAAAAACCCGCCCATCTGAGGAGACATATCCGACGGAATACCCGCGCTCGCGCTGCAGCTCATGGATCATATCGCTGATCGCGCTTTCCTCCTGCGCGGTCTGCGCGGCGTATTCCGCAAGGAGGTGGCGAGCGCGCTGCGCCACAAGCGCGCTCGCAGCGAGATACCCTGCCAGCAGGAAAAGCGGCGCAACAACCAGCAATATGGCAAGCCTGAGCGGCATGATTTCCCCAATCCGATGAGACACTGTTGGAACAATTATAGGAATACTTTGTTTAACATATACTACCAAAACGTGTATTGCTTCAGTTTCCTCAGCGCAGGGTCTAGAGCCGCGGCTGCCAGCCCCGCCGGATCGGCTGTCGTTCAGGACCGGCAGCAGCGGCGTGAGAGGCGCAGACAGATCGCGCACAGCGGCACCTGCGAAGACCCCCTTTCTGGCTTGCCGTGTAAACGCATCCCCTCCTGCGCTGATGTGCTACACTGATGCTTCGGGCAGCGGCATTACGCGCCAATCCGCTGACCGGCGAACGGGCTTGATTTTTGCAACTGTTAGCGATAACGATGCGGCAATTGTCAGGCCACCGGGCGCGCCCGTCGAAGGCTGAACCCCTATCACCATCGGAGTTGCACAGATGACCTTGAAAATTGCGATCAATGGATTTGGACGAATTGGCCGTGGCGTATTGCGCGCCTTGCTGGAGAGCAACGCCGACGATATCTCGGTTGTGGCGATCAACGATCTGTCGCCTGCGGAAACCCTGGCGCATCTGTTGAAATACGACAGTGTGCATGGCCGCCTGCGGAACGAGGTGACCGTCGACGGCGATACGATGACTGTCGGCAATCACAGCATCCGCCTGACGGCGATCCGTAATCCCGAGGATCTGCCCTGGCAGGACGTTGATATCGCCTATGAATGCACCGGCCTGTTCACCAGCCGCGAGACTGCTGCCAAGCATCTGCAAAACGGCTCCAAACGTGTCCTGATCTCCGCCCCCGGCAAGGAGGTCGATCGCACCGTGGTGTTCGGGGTCAATCACAAGGATCTGACCAAGGACGACGTCATTGTCTCCAACGCCTCCTGCACCACCAATTGTCTGGCCCCGGTGGCAAAGGTTCTGGACGATACATTCGGCATTAAGACCGGGTATATGACCACGATCCATGCCTATACCGGTGATCAGCCGACCCATGACACCAGCCACAAGGATCTTTACCGCGCCCGTGCCGCGGCGCTGTCGATGATCCCGACCTCAACAGGCGCAGCCCGCGCGATTTCGGAGGTCCTGCCGCATCTGAAAGGCCGCCTGGAGGGTTCGGCAATCCGCGTGCCGACCCCGAATGTTTCGGTGGTTGATCTCAGCTTCATTCCTGAAAAACCTGCCACTGTTGAGACAATCAACGAGGCGATGAAGGCGGCGGCGGCGGGCGATCTGGCAGGGATCCTGTCCTATGAGACGGACCCGCTGGTCTCCATCGACTTCAACCACGACCCGCATTCCTCCTGTTTTGCGGCACCACAGACAGCGGTTACCGCCGAGGGGCTGGTCCGCGTTGTCAGCTGGTATGACAACGAATGGGGCTTCTCCAACCGGATGGTCGACACCGGCCGCCACATGGGCAAGGTGATGAACGGCTAAGCGCGCGGAAGATGCGCTGACAGAACAGGAAAGGGCTGCCACTGGCAGCCCTTTTTGCGTTGAACTCTCAGGCCTTGCCCACCCCTTGCGGGAAGGCCTTTATGCCGCTAGATGCGGAAAATCGGTTGCAGCAGGCGCGGGACGAAGGACCGGAACCGCAGTGCAGCATCAGTCGCGGCAAGGCAGATACAGGTCTCACCGTCCTCGGCAATCGGCGTATGTTCCAGGTGATCGTCCGCAACTTCCAGATCCCCGACACCAAAGCGCCCGGTTTCATCGCGAAACGCGCCCTGTAAAACCAGCGTCAGCTCCAGCCCGTTGTGGCCATGGTCAGGGACCGCCTGTCCCGCAGGAATATAGAGCAGCCGCACGCTGCCCTCCTCGTCATGGCTGAGGATTGACTGACGCACCCCCATGCCGAGCGACTTCCACTTTGGCGGCAGCCCACCCAGCGCCTGCATCACCGGCGCCGGAAAGATGCCCGAGCGGTTGAACTTCGGTGCGTCCTCAAAGGGTGAATCCAACTCGGCAAACACGCGCTCCCGCAGATCATCCGAGACATCCCGGGTTCCACAGGTTTCCAGTACCGACCCACCGACCGCCTGATGCGCATTCAACCGGGCGCGGCAGTCGTCACACATCGACAGATGGGTCGCCACAACCAGAGAGTAGGCATGGGGCAGGTTGCCGGATGCATAGGCCACCAGCAACGGGTCAGGGATATGATGGCGTACGCCGGTCATGATAGTCCTTGTTCCTTCAACTCATGACGCAACCGCTCAAGTCCGAGGCGGATGCGGGATTTGATTGTCCCCAGGGGCAATCCGGTCTGTTCCCGGATGTCCGCATGGGTCAGCTCGCCCAGATAGGCCTTTTCAACCATCTCTCGCTGTGCCGGTTTCAACCGGGCCAGGGCTGCGCGCAGCTTTGTTGTTTCCTGATCCAGCGCCAGAATCTGGGCTGCGTCTTCTTGTGTTTCCTCGGGAAGCTTCAGCTCCTCCGGTATTGGCCGCCGTTCCTTGCGGATCACGTCGATCTGCCTGTTGCGGGCGATCTGGTAGATCCACGCCGAGACCTGAGCACGTTCAGGATCGAACATGGCCGCCTTTCGCCATACGGTCAGCATCACCTCCTGAACGACCTCTTCGGCCTGGCTGGGTGGCATACCGGATCGGCAGATCACCCCCTTCAGACGCGGCGCGAAATAGTCGAACAGACGACCAAACGCCACCTTGCAGCGGTTGTCGCGCACGGCCAGCATCCAGACTGTCTGATCCGACAGGCTTTCCCGTTCCACTTTTTTCCTTTCGCGCATTACACTTGTGTCACGGTCTACCGTAACGGGCGGCGCAGGCGCTGCAAGAGTTGGATGGCTCAGCATGGTCAACATGTACGGATTACGCATCTTTCACGGTGCTGGATCACTCTGAGCGCAATTAATTTCAGTTTTTTCCATTCGTCCGGAGAGGCCCGTCATCTTAATCACCATCTTTTTTGATCCGCCAGGGCGAGCGGCCCGTAACAAGTTGAAATCACAGATGGAGACAGCATGTCCTTCGACGCATTATCATCCGCTCGCCAGCGTATCGCCGTTGTCGGTGGTGGCATCTCCGGGCTTGCCACCGCCTGGCTGCTCGCAAAAAGCCACAACGTCACGCTTTATGAAGCCGCGCCGCGACTGGGTGGGCACGCGCGGACCGTCGTCGCCGGTCGTAATGGCGACCAGCCCGTGGATACCGGCTTCATCGTCTTCAACTATGTGAACTATCCGCATCTGACGTCGATGTTCCGCGATCTGGATGTGCCCGTGGTCAAAAGCGACATGAGTTTCGGTGCCAGCATCGGGGATGGCCGCGTCGAATACGGTCTGCGAGATCTTGGGGCGCTGCTCGGGCAGCGTCGCAACATCGCGCGGCCCGCCTTTTTCCGCATGGTACGCGATATCCTGCGCTTTAACGCCAACGCCGAAGAGGTCGCCAAGAGTGACAGCGTCACCATCGGCGAACTGGTCAATGATCTGAAGCTCGGCGACTGGTTCCAGCGCTATTACCTGATGCCCATTTGTGGCGCGATCTGGTCGACGCCGCCGGATGAAATTCGCGGTTTTCCGGCGCAGTCGCTGGTCCGCTTCTTTCGCAATCACGCATTGCTCAGCGCTTCTGGACAGCATCAATGGTGGACGGTCAAAGGCGGCAGCATCGAATATGTCCGACGTCTGACCGCCCGATTGGACCAGATGGGCTGCCAATTGCGTCCGGGCACCCCGGTGCGCAGCGTCGAACGGACATCCGAGGGGGTACGCATCCACCTCCCCGATGGCACCTCCGAAAACTTTGATCAGGTGGTGATGGCCTGCCATTCCGATGACAGCCTGCGCTTGCTGGCGCAGCCGACAGCGGCAGAGCAGGCAACGCTGGGGGTCATGCGCTATCAGGATAACGAGATGATCCTGCACCGCGACACCGACCAGATGCCGCGCCGCCGTGCCTGCTGGTCGGCCTGGGTCTACAAGGCCGACACCCGCGACAACCGGGCCGCCATCGGCGTCACCTACTGGATGAACCGGCTCCAGAATATCAACGAAAACGATCCTCTGTTCGTTTCGCTGAACCCGGTAAAGGATGTGCGGTCGGATCTGATCTACGATCAAAAAACTTTCCGCCATCCGGTGTTTGACACCTCCGCGCTGCGTGCACAAAGCCGGATTGCCGATATCCAGGGGCAGAACAACACCTGGTTTGCCGGTGCCTATCTGCGGCATGGGTTTCACGAAGACGGCTTTGCCAGCGCGGTGCGCGTCGCACGTGGCATCAGCGCGCGGGAACGGGTGATCGGATGACCCTGTGGCCCGAGCATATCGCCGGACAGACCACCCATGCCCGCCATGGCGCCATCTCCAACAGCTTTCGCTACGGCGTGGACTATGTGCTGATTGACCCACGCTCCGAGAGCGGCCCGCTGCTGTTTTCGCGCAATCGCTTCAATCTGGCTGCGGTCCATGATCGCAACCATGGTGGCGCACCAAAACAGGGGATCGGCCTGCCATGGGCGCAGGACGTGTTCGCCCACGCCGGGCTGGATCTGGAGGGGATCACCATTCGGCTGCTCACTCAACCGAGCTATCTGGGCCATATTTTCAACCCGGTCAGCTTCTGGCTGGCCTTTCGCGGCAAGGCGCTACATGCGGTCATCGCCGAGGTCAGCAATACCTTTGGCGACCGGCACAGCTATGTCTGTCACAAACCCGGCTTCACCGCGATCGCCCCCTCCGACAAGCTTCAGGCCAAGAAGATCTTTCACGTCTCCCCATTTCAGGACATTGCCGGGGACTACTGGTTCAACTTCGACATCGGCCCCCGGCGGATCGCCATCCGGATCGACCACAAGAACGATGGCGAAGGGGTGGTCGCCACGCTGACCGGCCCGCGCCAGCCGCTGAGCAACGCCGCACTCATACGCTCCAGCCTGCGCCGCCCGGCCGGCACGCTGCGCACGGTTGCGCTGATTTACTGGCAGGCGCTGAAATTGAAACTCAAGGGCGCCAGCTATCGCCCCCGCCCTACCCCACCGGAACATGAGGTCAGCTGATGATTTTCCTTACCAAACGCGTAAAACACGACTTTCTCGACAGCTGCGCGCGCATCCGCAAGGGCAGTCTGCGCCTGCTGACCCCAGAGGGCGACACCCATGATTTCGGCACCGGTGAACCACGCGCCGAAATCCAGCTGCGTGACTGGAGCGCCATAACCGCCATGGCCGCCCGCGGCGATATCGGCCTCGGCGAGGCCTATGTCGCCGGACTTTGGGAGACGCCCAGCATCGAAGACGTCATCAAGGTGGCGCTGCTCAACCTCGATCATCTCACCGATTACGCCTACCCGAGTTTCTGGGCCAGTCTGAAGTTCCGGGTCGTGGACCGGATGCTGCGCGCCAATTCGATCAAGGGCGCGGCGCGGAACATCAAGGCCCATTACGACGTCGGCAATGAATTCTACCAGCTGTGGCTGGACGAAAGCATGACTTATTCCTCGGCCCTCTTTGCGCCGGGTGACAATGACCTCGCGCGTGCGCAGACCCGCAAATACGACCGGGTGCTGAGCCGCCTCACCGCCGGTGATCGCGTCCTGGAGGTTGGCTGCGGCTGGGGCGGATTTGCCGACCGCGCCGCCGAACAGGGGCGCCATGTTACCGGACTGACCATCTCCCCCAGTCAATTTGGTTATGCCGACGCGAGGCTCGATGGGCGCGCCGATATCCGCCTTTGCGATTATCGCAAATCGGAGGGAAAATTCGACAATATCGTTTCCATCGAAATGGTTGAGGCCGTGGGCGAACGCTATTGGCCCAGCTATTTCGCCACGCTGAAAGACCGTCTGGCCGATGACGGCCGCGCCGTGGTGCAGGCGATCACCGTTCAGGACAGCTATTTCGACATCTATCGGCAGTCGTCGGACTATATCCGCCAGTATACTTTTCCGGGCGGCATGTTGCTCTCTGATGCGGTGATCTCACATCAGGCGCGCACCGCAGGTCTGAAGGTTACGGATAATTTCGCCTTTGGCCAGGATTACGCGCGCACCTGCCGGGAATGGGCGGCGCGCCTTGTCGCGATGACCCCCAAAATCCACTCTCTGGGCTATGGCGAGGCCTTCCTGCGCAACTGGCGCTACTATCTGGAAACCTGCGCTGCCTCCTTCGAGGTCGGCCAGACGGACGTGATTCAGGTGGAGCTGGCCCATGCCTGAGATCCGCCAAAACCGCCTACGCTCCGCCATCGCCGCATTTGCCGTCAGTCTCGGAGTGGGTCTCGCCAGCGCTGCAACGGCAAATACCGGCCTCAGCTCCCCGACCAAACTGGGAGAGGTCACCTTCCGCTGGTTTGGCCTGCCGCTCTATGATGCCAGCCTTTACACCGAAGGGCAGACCCGCTTTGACTGGCAGAACCCGATGGCGCTCAAGCTCAGCTATCGGCGCGGTTTCAGCAGATCCCAGCTGATGCAGGCCACGGTCGCGGAACTGCTGCGGCTGGAAGGCAGGCGCGCCGATCACGATCAGCTGGTCGGCAAGCTGGATCGCTGTTTTCGCGATGTGAGACCGGGCGACAGCTTCGTGGCAACAACCCGCGCGCCTGATCAGGTGGCGCTCTATCTGAACGGAAAACAGACCTGCGATCTGCGCCATGCAGACGCCCGCAAGCGGTTTCTGAATATCTGGCTGTCGCCCAACAGCCGCGCTGCGCGTTTGTCCAGCGAGCTGCGGGGCAACTGATGCAAGCCACCCGTATCTCCCTATTTGCGCTGATGCTGGCCGCCGCCGGTCTGCCGCTCTATATCCATCTGCCGCGCTTTGCGACGGCGGAACTGGGACTGAGCCTGGCAACCCTCGCAGCGGTGCTGGCGGCGATACGGGTGCTGGATTTCGTGCAGGACCCCCTGCTGGGCTGGGTCACCGACCGCTGGCCGCAGGAACGCGCGACCTTTGCAGCTCTGGCGGCCTTTGGCATGGCGGTGGGGTTCATCCTGCTCTACACCTACCGCCCGGCAGCGGGGGGCGTGCTGCCATGGTTCGTCATCGCCCTGGTGCTTCTGTTCACAGCCTATAGTCTCGGAAGTGTTTTGTTCTACGGGCAAAGCACCGCGCTTGCAGGCAGCCCGGAGGCGCTGATCCGTCTGGCCGGGTTTCGCGAGGGCGGCACATTGGCCGGTATCATCCTGGCAGCCCTGGCGCCGGGCGCGCTGGTTGCCGTCGGCGCAGGCCACGGCGGCTACCCCGCTTTTGGCTGGATGCTGGCCGCACTCTGCGGTGTGGTCTGGTGGCTGACCCGCGGCCTCTGGACAGCGGCACCGCGCCCCGAACACCCGCTGTCCATTACCGCGCTGCGTGCAGCGGGTGGCCTTCGCCTGCTGGCGCTGGCCCTCGTGAACAGCCTGCCGGTCGCCATGACATCGACACTGTTTCTGTTCTTCGTCGAGGACAAGTTGGCGCTTGCCGATATGGCCGGCCCCTTTCTGGTCCTGTTCTTTCTCGCAGCGGGACTATCGGTGCCGCTATGGACCCGCGCGGCAGAGCGGTTCGGCGCGCGCGAGGTGTTGTTTCCGGCGATGGCACTGGCGATCCTTGCCTTTGTCTCCGCAGCCTTTCTTCCGCCCGGCGCCAGCCTTGGCTTTGCCGCCATCTGCATTGGTTCGGGGGCCGCGCTCGGCGCGGATATGGTGATCCTGCCGGTGCTGTTTTCACGCGCATTGGCGCGCGCCGGGTTGCAGGCGGGGCAGGCCTTCGGGCTGTGGTCCTTTGCTGCCAAACTCGCGCTTGCCGCCGCTGCTGTGCTCCTGCTGCCGCTTCTGCAGATGAGCGGCTTCACCCCCGGTGGCGAAAACAGCGCCGCCGCCCTGCAGACGCTGACATGGGCCTACGCAATCATTCCCTGCTGCATCAAACTTATCGCCATCGCGATGGTGATCCGCCTCCCTGGAAAGGTAACCGCGTCATGAAACTCCTGCTTGTTGCCATCATTCTGTTGCTGCTGCTTGCGCTCCTTCGCCCTGGGCTGGGATTTCGCAGCCAGCACCCCGAACACTATGCCAATACCAGTCCCGCCTTCGACATTCGCACACATCTGAGCGGCGAGATGATCTCCGAAGGTATGATTTACGGCCCGATGGGGCGCGTCTCCTCGCGGTTTGTCGCCACGATGACGGGCGAATGGGAGGGCGACACCGGCACGTTGAGCGAGAATTTCTCCTACGCCAGCGGCGGCACGCAGATGCGGAAATGGTTCCTCACCATGGGCGAAAACGGCAGCTTCACCGCCACCGCAGATGACATCATCGGCACCGGACAGGGTCAGCAGATGGGAGCCGCCGTGCGCCTGACCTATCGCATCCGCCTGCCAGAAAGCGCCGGTGGCCATGTGCTGGATGTCACCGACTGGATGTATCTGATGGAGAACGGCACGATCATGAACCGCTCCGAAATGCGCAAATTCGGCATCAAGGTGGCCGAGCTGATCGCCACCATGCGACCGAAGGGAGAGTGAGATGTTTGCAGGACAGACCTGGTGGATCGTCGGCGCGAGCGAGGGGCTGGGGCGTGCGATCGCTGAAAAGCTGGATGCCGCAGGCGCGCGGCTGGTGCTGTCAGCGCGCAGCGAAGAGCGCCTGCAGGAGCTGGCGGGCACGCTGAGCAATGCCACTGCCCTGCCACTGGATGTGACCGATCCCGACGCCATCAGCCGGGCCGTGGAGCAGATCGGCAAGGTGGATGGCCTCCTTTACTGTGCCGGGGCCTATGACCCGATGCCTGCGCAGGACTGGGACGCCGAGAAGGTCGAGCTGATCTGCGACGTGAACTTCATGGGCGCAATTCGTGTGGTTGGCCGCGTCATACCGCAGATGATCGCTGCCAACGACGGGCATATCGTGCTGATCGGCTCACTCGCTGGTCACACGGGCCTGCCCGGAGCGACCGGCTATGGCGCGTCGAAATCGGCCGTTATACACATGGCCGAGAACCTCCAGGCCGATCTGATCCAGACCCCCATAAAGGTTCAGGTGATCAATCCGGGTTTCATCAAAACCCGTCTGACCGACAAGAACGATTTCAAGATGCCGATGATCCAGACCCCGGATGAGGCCGCAGATGCCTGCCTGAAAGCGATGCGAAGCGGGCGCTTCAGCACCAGTTTCCCCGCCCCCTTCGCCTGGGTCTTCACCATCGGCAAACATCTTCCCCGCAAACTGTTCCTGCGCCTGATGGGGGCGGGAAAATGAGCCCCCATTCGCCGCGCCACATCGTCATTATCGGTGCCTCCGGTGGCATCGGGTCGGCGCTGGTTGACCATTTTGCGGCGCGAAACCCCGCCAGCCTGACGGCGGTCGCGCGCGGCGTATTGCCACCGAAGGCCGGCGTCGACAGCTACCGCGCCGATATCACGGATGAGGACCAGCTGGCCGGGTTTGCCGATGATCTGCGCCGCAGGGGGATCGCCCCTGATCTGGTCGTCGTTGCAACCGGGGTTCTCTCCGACGAGGCCGGGCTTAAGCCTGAGAAATCCTATCGTCAGCAGGACCCGGTGGCGTTCCGCAAGGTATTTGAAATAAACACCTTTGCCCCCGCTATCATTGCCAAACATCTGCTGCCGATCATGCCTCGCAAGGGGCGCGCGGTCTTTGCCGCCCTGTCCGCGCGGGTCGGCTCGATCAGCGACAATGGCCTCGGCGGCTGGCACGCCTATCGCGCCTCCAAAGCGGCACTGAACATGCTGATCCGCAACTACGCCATCGAAACCGCGCGCAGCAACGAGGAGATGATCTGTGTCGGCCTGCATCCCGGCACCGTAAAAACACCGCTGTCGGAACCTTTTTCAAAGAACGTCCCCGACGACGCTCTGTTCGAGCCACAACAGGCCGCGGCCTACCTCGCCCAGGTGATCGACCGGTTATCGGCCAAGGACAGCGGGCGGGTGTTCGACTGGGCCGGCAAGGAAATCCCAGCCTGATGATGGGCTGATCGCCACCAGATCGTGGCGACCGTGTCATCAAACACAGCGCCGGACTTGCTCATCCAGCAGGCCCCATGCGACAGTGGGTGAACACCGCACGCAGCCATGCGCTCTGCGGACTCACCCGATGTGCCAGCTGCCTACAGGACCTTGCCGCCTTGAAATCCGTCCGGCTCCGCCTCCTATTGCTCGCACTTCTGCCGCTCAGCGTGGTGATGCCGCTGCTGCTGGTCGTGGCCATGGCGCGCTGGAACGCGGATTACGACAATGTTCTGATCGTCAATGTAGAAAGCGATCTGAAAATCGCCGACCAGTATTTGCGCCAGTTGCAGGCCAATACCGGCGATGATCTGGCAGCAATCGCCAGCTCGGCCCGGTTTGCCGAGGTCCTGCGCGCACCGTTGCAGGATCAGTTGCGGTTTCTTGACCAGCAGCGGCAATCCCTCCAGCTTGATTTCCTCTATTATCTGCCATTGCGCAATATTGACCGCGAGGCGCGCCGCTGGCCGGTGATCGACCGCGCCGCGCAGGGCAGGCTGGCCTCGGAAATCGACATTTTCTCCGCTGCGGACCTGGATGAGATCTCTGCCGACCTGCGTGACCGGGCCCGTATTTCCCTGATCGAGACCGAGGCCGCCGCGCCGACAACCCGACCGGCGGAAGATCGCGGCATGGTGATCCATTCCGCCGCGCCGGTGACCAATAACGGCAGTGAAGGCGTGCTGGTGGCGGGCCGGCTTCTGAACCGGGATCTTGATTTCATCGATACGATCAATGCCCTGGTCTATCTGGGCGACAGTCATCGCATCAGCCGCAAGGGCACTGCGACACTGTTTTTGGAAGATACCCGTATCTCCACAAACGTTCGCCTGTTTGAAGACGTCCGCGCCCTTGGCACCAGGGTTTCGCAGGCTGTGCGCGATGCGGTGCTGGGTGAGGGGCAGACCTGGCTCGACCGTGCCTTTGTGGTGAACGACTGGTATATCTCCGGCTATCTGCCGCTCACCGACAGCTTCGGGCGTCGCGTTGGGATGCTCTATGTCGGCTTCCTTGAGGCGCCCTTTGCGGCGGCCAAACTCTCCGCCTATTGGACTGTGGTGCTGTCATTCCTGTCCGTTCTGCTGTTGTCCGCGCCCCTGTTCCTGTGGCTGGCCAAAGGGATCTTTGCGCCGCTTGAGCAGATGAGCCACACCATGGCCCGTGTCGAACGTGGCGATCTGACCGCGCGCAACGGCAATGTCGGGCGCCGTGACGAGATCGGACAGGTTGCGGCCCATCTCGACAGCCTGCTTGATCAGGTTCAGGATCGTGACCAGAAACTGCGCGACTGGGCAGAGGAGCTGAACGCGCGTGTCGACCAGCGCACCGCCGAACTGCGCGCCGCCAACGAAAAACTGGAGGCAACCTATAAGCAGCTGGTGATGAGTGAGAAACTCGCCTCCATCGGCGAGATCACAGCAGGTGTGGCGCATGAGATCAACAATCCCGTCGCCGTGATCCAGGGCAACGTCGATGTGATGCGGATGACTCTGGGCGCCGCCGCCGAGGAAGTGGACACCGAGCTGGCACTGATTGACGATCAGATCCTGCGGATCAGCGCCATCGTTGGCAAACTGCTGCAATTTGCGCGCCCCACCGAATTTGGCACCTTCGAGGAAAGCCTGGATCTGGCCCCGGTTGTCTCCGACTGTCTGGTGCTGGTCGATCACGTGATCACCAAACAGGCCATTACCGTTGAAAAACAGTTCGCCGCAACGCCACCGGTTCGCATAGACCCGGGCGAATTGCAGCAGGTGGTGATCAACCTGATCCTCAACGCGGCGCAGGCCATGGAGGGCTGCGGCAGGCTCCTGCTGGCCCTGAGGCCGATGGAGCGCGACGGTGTCAGCGGCGCCTGTCTTGAGGTTTCGGACACCGGGCCGGGCATCGCTGCCGAAGATCTGCCGTCGGTGTTCAACCCGTTCTACACCACCAAACTGGGCGAAGGCACCGGGCTGGGGCTGTCGATCAGCCAGACCCTGATTCAGCGCGCCGGCGGGGTGATTTCGGCCGACACCCGGATTGAGAACGGGGAGATCAAAGGCGCCGTCTTTTCGATCTGGCTGCCTGCGGTCAAGGCCGGGGACTGAGCCGCAGCCCGCGACACGCTGGCCGTCCATCCACCTATCGCTCGGATGATATCACAGCCCCCAACTGGCGCATTTTCGATCAATCGTTTTCCGCGAAACCCCCAACCGTCGGGCGGCCTCGGCGCGATTGCCGTCACAGGCATCCAGCACATGCACGATATGACGCTGCATCACCAGATCGAGCGTATCCATCGCAGCACTGCCCGTGATCCCGCCGGTGCCTGCGAACTCCTCAGGAAAGGCGCCGAGAATGACCGACCGTTCAATCAGGTTGCGCAGCTCACGCACATTGCCTGGCCAGTCGTAACGGCTGAATTTCAGCAGGGTCTCAGCGTCGAGCTCCAGCGCAGGCATGGCCAGCGTGGTAGAGAACTGCTCCATAAACAGCGCCGCCAGCTCCACGATATCCTCAACCCGTTCACGCAGCGGCGGCATCTGGATGTTGACGATATTGATCCGGTGATAGAGATCGGCACGGAAACGGCCCTCGGCCACGGCCTGTTCCAGATCGGCATTGGTGGCAAACAGGAACCGCAGGTTCAGCGGGATGTCGCGCTCTGCGCCGACCGGCCGGATGCGCTGGTCCTCCAGCACGCGGAGCAGCGCGGCCTGCACCTGTTCGGGCATCTGGGCCACCTCGTCCAGAAACAGCGTGCCGCCATCAGCATAAAGAAACAGTCCGTCCTGTCGGCGGTCCTGCGAATCCACCATACCGAACAGCTCATGCGCGATGCGATCAGGCGCGATAGCCGCGCAGTTCACCGCCACAAACGGCTTCTCCGCACGGTCCGACAGCGAATGCAGCGTCCGCGCCGCGATTTCCTTGCCGGTGCCACTGGCGCCGGTGAACAACACAGGCGTCGGCAGCGGCGCCAGCCGGGTAATCATGTCACGCGCGGTCTGAATCGCAGGAGATTTCCCCAGCAAACGCCCCCGCGCAGCGGTGCCCTCCGCCGATAGCGCATGTTTCAGCAGGTAGTTTTCCCGCCGCAGATGCTTGCGGTCCAGGGCCCGTGCCACGGAATTGAGGATCTGATTGGCGCGAAACGGTTTCAGCACGAAATCCGCCACCCCGACCCGCAACGCCTGAATGGCAGTTTCCAGATCCGCATAGGCGGTGACCAGCACCGTATCGGCAAACAGGCCGACCTTATGCTGTTCCTGTACCCATTCCAGCCCGGTTTTGCCGGGCATGATATTGTCGAGGATGATCAGGTCGAAATGCGCCTGATCCAGAATATTGGACGCCTCCGCGGCAGACGCCGCCTGCTCCACCCGCTTGCAGCGGGGGGTCAGGATCTTGGTCATGAAATTGCGCATACCTGGTTCATCATCGATCACCAGGATCGACGCACCGGCAAGGTTTTCCCCATATTCATCGCGGGGCGGCGGCGCGGTTGTCAGCACGGTCAATCCAGTCGGACGGCCGACCCGGAATGCACCTCATAAGAGGCGAACCCCGCCTGATCCAGTGCCAGATTGGCGCCGGCGGCGATCACGATGATGGCGGCAAACCCCGTCAACATGGCTTTCATTGTGTTACTTCTCCACCTTGGTTGCGCGTTTCAGAAACGCAATCAGATCGCGCCGGTCCTGCGGATCGGTAATCCGCTGCATCGGCATCTTGGAGCCGGGGATATAGTGATCCGGCCCCAGATCGAAGAGGGCATCAATTGTCGCCTCTCCCCAGATTATATCAGATCCATCAAGGACCTGCGAATAGCGATAACCCGCCAGCGTGCCCGCCGGGCGACCAAAAACATCATATAGGCTCGGTCCCGCCTTGCGACTCTCACCGGGGCCGAGCGCGTGGCAGATCGAGCATTTCCGCATGAACTGCCGTTCGCCGTTGGGCATCGTTTCTGGGTCCTTCAGGAACCCGCGGTTGCCTGCCATCTGTGCCTCGGCCTCTCCCATCAGGGCAACCGGCCAGCCATAGGCCAGATCATCCAGCCCGGCGGCCCAGATGGTCTGCCCGTCCGGCGCAAACTCCAGCGCCCAGACAGGCCCGTCGCGGGTGGCGCGAAAATCGGCACTGATGCGCCAGGTCTCGGTGTCCACCATCATGATATAGCCCTGCCCGTCCCCGACGGCGAGCCGCGCAGTGCCCTCATGATGGGCCATTGCAAGGATAGGCCGTCGCTCCAGCGTGAAATCGGCTACAGGCTCGCCGGTCTGTGTGTCGACAACGCGCGTCGCACCATCCACAGCCCCATAGGCCAGCCAGTCGCCACCGGGGTCAAGCGCCAGCTGGTTGATGCCAAAGCCCTGATCGACCAGGCGCCGGGGCGGTTGGCCTGCGTCCTCGTAGACCAGTATCTGCCCCTCCATCGTCGCGGCATAAATCGCCCCCCCTGGTCCGATTGCCACGTCATTGATGCCACTGCCAACAGCTATGCGCTGTTCCGCTCCTCCGTCAAATGGCCAGAGGCCGATATTGCCGTCCCAGCTCGCCGACACCAGCATTTCGCGGTCAGGGGCAATGGCCAGCGCCCGGATCTTGCCCAGATGGCGGCCGATCAACTCGGCCTGCTGGCCGCCCTTCGGCCACAGGTAGAGCGCGAAATCATCCCCCGCTGTGACCAGACGACCGGCATCGACAAAGGCCAGAGCGGTGACCGCTGCATCATGCGCCTCAAGCCAGCGTGGCGTGCGATCGCTCCACAGGCCCACGGCATTGTCGAAACTGCCGGTGGCCACCTGACCCTCGGGCGACACCGCCAAGGCCATCACCGGGCCGCCGTGGCCTTTCAACGTGGTGAACTCATCCCCGTCGGCCGGATCGGCACCTGCGGGCAGCGCCAGAACAGTCGCAGCGCAGGCGGCCAACAGATGACCCGTCCGCAGAACCAGCGCTGACAGGCGGCACCACACCGCCGGTCACTCCGCCGGTGTTGCGCCCTTGGCGCTGCCGCTGCTGCCCTCTGGCGTGACTTCGCCTTTTTCGCGCATTTCCTCCAACCAGATGGAGTGGTGCTGATGCGCCCAAGCCTCGTCCACGTCGCCGGTTCCCATCGCGTCAAAGGCACCTTCCATACCCAGCGAGCCGATGTAGATATGCGCCAGAATAATCGCCATCAGCACAAAGCTGATAATGGCGTGCCAACTCTGGGCCAGCTGCATTTCTTCCTGCGGTGCAAGGTCAACCGGCAGGGTGCCATAACCCACCAGCTGCGGCAGGCCGAGATCATTCAAGATGGCAAAGGTCTTGGCAAAGAGCGGCATCTCAAACGGGAACAGGAGCGACAGGCCCGAAACCGAAATGGAGGTTCCAAGAACAATCACCGACCAGAAAATCAGCTTCTGGCCAAAGTTGAACTTCTTAGCGGGCGGATGGGCCTTGCCGACAATGCCGCCCATCTGGCGGATCCACACCAGATCCGTACGGTTTGGGATATTGTGGGCCACCCACATGACAAACACCATGATCAGCGCCAGCATGAACGCCCAGGAAACATTGTTGTGGACCCATTTGCTCCAGATCAGCAGGCCCGCGTTGATCTCCTTGCCCAGATAGGGGGCGATCACCATCCGGCCAAACAGGCTGGCCAGTCCGGTAACGCCCAGCAGAATGAAGGATCCCGCCAGCATCCAATGGGCAAAGCGTTCGATGAACTGAAAGCGGGTGACAGTGCGTCCGGTGGAGGGCTCGTCTATGCGAATACGGCCGCGCAGCAGATAGAACAGCGCCAGAAAGCCTATCGTGCCCAGCAATAGCCAGCCACCATAGGTGCGAAGCGGCCCATCGCGGAAAGTCAGCCAGCGCATACCGCCATCCTGCACCAGAACAGTGGCAACATCGCCCCCCGCCGAGACCCGCAGGTCTGCCGCGTTGTAGCGGATTGCGCGCCAGAGTTCGGGATCGGAGGCCCCACCGAGCGTGCCCAGCTGTTGCGTGATCCCGGCGCCAATCGCGCCCGCACCGGTATCGTCGCTGCGGAAACTGTCGTCGATTTTTTCGCCGCGCTGACGGGCCAGGATATCCTCCAGCGTCTGCGCCCCACCCGTGGCACTGCGATCCGGCACCGCCTCCGCCGCAGGGGCACCCTGGGTGTCCTGCGCCGCAGCGATCCCCGCCATCAGCGTCAGTTGCATCAGAATTGCAAAGGCGATGCGCAGCATGGGCCACACTCCTTCATGGGTTGTCTTGGAAACTGAACAGGAAAACAGGACGGCCCGCGCGGGCGGGCCATCCCTTCATGTCAAAGAGGGCTGATCAGCCGCCCTTCTGGTCATAGGCTGTCCCCCAGCCCCAGGCACCCGAGCCAAAGCCACGGGCGACAACGCGTTCGCGGTAGACCGCAGACACGACATCGCCGTCACCGGCCAACAGCGCCTTGGTTGAGCACATCTCGGCGCAGATGGGCAGCTTGCCCTCTGCAATCCGGTTGCGCCCGTATTTGGAGAATTCCGCATTGGAATGCGTCTCCTCGGGACCACCGGCGCAGAAGGTGCATTTGTCCATCTTGCCGCGGCTGCCAAAGTTGCCCGCCTGCGGATACTGCGGCGCACCAAAGGGGCACGCGTAGAAGCAATAGCCACAGCCAATGCAGAGATCCTTGGAGTGCAGGACCACGCCTTCTTCGTTCTGGTAGAAGCAATCGACCGGGCACACCGCCATACAGGGTGCGTCCGAGCAATGCATACAGGCGACCGAGATCGACCGCTCGCCGGGTTTGCCATCATTGATGGTCACCACCCGACGCCGGTTGATGCCCCAGGGCACCTCGTGCTCGTTCTTACAGGCCGTCACGCAGGCGTTGCATTCAATGCAGCGTTCGGCGTCACAGAGAAACTTCGCTCTTGCCATATCTCTTTCTCCTTATGCTGCGCTGATTTTGCAGAGAGTACATTTGGTCTCCTGCATCTGGGTCACGCTGTCGTAGCCATAGGTCTGTGCGACATTGCAGCTTTCGCCCAGAACATAGGGGTCAGCCCCATCCGGGTATTTGTCGCGCAGATCCGTGCCCTGGTAGTGACCGCCAAAGTGGAACGGCATGAAGGCAACGCCCTCTCCGACCCGCTCTGTGACCATTGCCATGACTTTGACCTTGCCGCCTTCCGGGCCTTCGACCCAGACCTGAGAGCCATCGCGAATGCCGATATTGTTGGCATCGCGCGGGTGGATCTCGACGAACATGTCCTGCTGCAATTCCGCAAGCCACGGGTTGGACCGGGTTTCTTCGCCGCCGCCTTCATATTCGACCAGACGACCTGAGGTCAGGATGATCGGATATTCCTTGGAGACGTCGTTCTTCTGGATCGACGCATAGAGGGTCGGCAGCCGGTAGGCGTGACGGTCCTCATATGTCGGGTAGTCTTCGACCAGATCCCGGCGGTTGGTATAGAGCGGCTCGCGATGGATTGGCACCGGATCCGGGAAGGTCCAGACCACGGCACGCGCCTTGGCGTTGCCGAAGGGCGCACATTCATGCGCGATGGCAACCCGCTGGATGCCGCCCGACAGGTCAGTTTTCCAGTTCACCTTGGCCACCTTGTCGTCATAGTCCGACGGGAAGGGCGACATGCTCTGCTCGCCGACTTCGTGGGTGTAATCGGCAAACCCATCCACCCCGGCAGCCTTGGCGATAAAGGCCCGCTCGGACGCGGTCAGCTCGGTGTGCCAGCCCAGATCCTTCAGCATCTGATAGGTGAACTCAGGATAACCATCCTGAATGTCGGAGCCTGCGGAATAGACGCCTTCTGCCAGCAGGTTGTCGCCATCCCGTTCCACACCAAAGCGCGCGCGGAAGGTCAGGCCGCCCTCGGAGACCGGTTTTGACATGTCATAGAGGTTTGGCGTGCCCGGGTGACCCATTTCAGCGGTTCCCCAGCAGGGCCAGGGCATCCCGTAGTAATCGCCGTCAGCAGGACCACCCACCGCCCGCAGCGTGGTGCGGTCAAAGGTGTGCTGATTGGCCATATGCGTTTTCATCCGCTCCGGCGACTGGCCGGTATAGCCGATCGTCCACATACCACGGTTGAATTCGCGGGTGACGCTTTCGACATTCGGCGTCTCGGCATCTTCCATCTCGATATTGCGGAAGAACCGGTCGCCCCAGCCGAATTTATTGGCGAATTTGGCGATGATCACATGGTCCGGCAGGCTTTCGAACAGCGGATCGACGATCTTGTCGCGCCACTGCAAGGACCGGTTGGACGCGGTGACCGAACCCCGGGTCTCGAACTGGGTACAGGCGGGCAGCAGATAGACGCCATCGGTGCGATCATGCAGCACCGCAGAGACGGTGGGATACGGGTCGACAACGACCAGCATGTCCAGCTTCTCCATCGCCGTCTTCATCTCCGTCATACGGGTCTGAGAGTTCGGCGCATGGCCCCACAGGACCATGGCCCGCACGTTATTGGGCTGGTCTATGTTCGCCTTGTCTTCCAGAATGCCGTCGATCCAGCGGCTGACCGGAATACCCGTCAGGTTCTGCATCGACTTGTCCTTGCCATCGGCCCCTTTGGTGGTGTCGAACTGACCGGCAAGCCATTCGCTATCCTCACCCCAGACACGGCCCCAATGCGCCCATGCGCCCGCCGACAGGCCATAGTAACCCGGCAATGTATGGCTCAGAACGCCAAGGTCGGTTGCGCCCTGCACGTTGTCGTGGCCACGGAAGATATTGGTGCCGCCGCCCGATGTGCCCATGTTGCCCAGCGCAAGCTGCAGAATGCAGTAGGCGCGGGTGTTGTTGTTGCCGGTGGTGTGCTGGGTGCCACCCATACACCAGATCACGGTGCCGGGGCGGTTGTTGGCCATTGTCCGCGCCACGCGCTTCAGCTGGCTGCCGGGGGTGCCGGTCACACGCTCGACTTCCTCGGGCGTCCACTTGGCCACTTCTTCGCGGATCTGATCCATGCCCCAGACACGGGTGCGGATGAATTCTTTATCTTCCCAGCTGTTCTCGAAGATATGCCACAGGATCCCCCAGACCAGCGCCACATCGGTGCCGGGGCGGAAACGCACATATTCATCGGCATGGGCTGCCGTGCGGGTGAAACGCGGATCGCAGACGATAAGCGGCGCGTTGTTCTGCTCCTTGGCCTTCAGAACATGCAGCAGCGAGACAGGATGCGCCTCTGCCGGGTTGCCGCCGATGATGAAGATCGCCTTGGAGTTATGGATATCGTTGTAGCTGTTGGTCATGGCGCCGTAGCCCCATGTATTCGCAACACCCGCAACCGTGGTCGAGTGACAGATCCGCGCCTGGTGGTCGACGTTATTGGTGCCCCAATAGGCGGCGAACTTGCGGAACAGATAGGCCTGTTCGTTGTTATGCTTGGCCGAGCCAAGCCAATAGACGCTGTCGGGTCCGCTCTCTTCGCGGATCTGCATCATGCCGTCGCCGATCTCGTTGATCGCCTGTTCCCAGCTGATGCGCTTCCATTCCCCGCCTTCTTTCTTCATCGGGTACTTCAGACGGCGTTCTCCATGGGCGTGTTCGCGCACGGAGGCCCCCTTGGCACAATGGGCGCCGAGGTTGAACGGGCTGTCCCACCCGGGTTCCTGACCGGTCCAGACGCCATTCTGCACCTCTGCTACGACGGTACAGCCGACCGAGCAGTGGGTGCAGACGGATTTGACGGTTTCCACCGCGCCAGCCGCAGCCGTGGCGGCATTGGCCTTGGTGACGGATCCACCGGTGGCGCTGATGGCGGCAAGCCCACCAATCGCGAGGCCGGATCCGCGCAGAAACGCGCGGCGGTCAACGGAGCTTTCTGCAACCTTGGACAGGATACTGGTCCGCTGGGGGCGTCGCGCAACCCCGTTGGTCTTTTTCCTAAGCATGTGTTCCTCCCTTGCTTCCCTTACGGGTTCGCTGGGTTATCGGGGGCCTTTGGCAGTCGGGCGTCACGCAACCGGTCGCCGTGGGCGTTCAAAACATCACCGGTCGGTCAGAACCGGAGACTGTCGTAATAGGCGCGGGTGTGCGCGGTATCCTGCATCACTTCCGATGTCAGGTCAGGCTCGGCCGCCTCGGCCGTGCCGCCGGTCGTCGCCACCGCAATCGCCGCAATCGGCGTTGTGGTCGCTGCCAGCTTGAGAAAGTCGCGGCGGCTCTGGGCCTCCTCGGTCTTTCTGGTCATGTGATCCTCCTCCTCAGTTGGTTGGCTCACGTGGGTTAAGGACGGCACGCCGTCCCGGCTCAGGCGGATTGCTCCGCACTCATTCGAAATCCTTCGGCCTCGATCTCCATGAAGACCCGGCCCACGGCACCGACGGCGGCATAAAGAACCGAGTTCTTCGCCGCCTCCAGATCGGAATAGAAATGCCCGGCCCAGGGGCCTATGTGTTTGTTGAAGAACTGTTTCTGGTCACCCAGCGGTGCTGCCGTGCCGAAACGTCCGGCAATCAGCGCCCCCATCATCTCCATAAGGGAGGCGATATTATCCTCCGGCTCATAGACATTCTGGGCCCGTGTCATGCCCCGCGCGGCCATGTCCTGCCGCAGGGCTGCCAGCGGTTTCTCGTTCAGAAATCCGGTCAGATAGTAGCTGGCATAGGGCAGCAGCTCGCCACGGCCCAGACCGATGAACAGCTTGTTGAACTCCCGCTCAGCAGCGGCAGGTTTGGTCAGCCGCGCGATTTTCGCCAGCGCGTTGATCGCCGTGCCCAAGTCGGTGTCATCCCCGGATAAACCGGCCACCTGCGCCAACAGCATCTCATCCGGCGGCCCCGACAGCATCAGGCCCAGAAAATTGTAGAGATCCGCACGCAAACGGTCTTCATCCTGCGGAATGGCAGGACCGGCCGTCTGTTCGGCTGTCTCTGTCTGGGCGTGCTCGGCGGTCATATGTGTCTCCTCGCAGGGGTCTTGGTCGGGGTTTCGGGTGGGTCAGCTGACGGGTGCGTTGGTGTCAGCGGCAAAGGTGAAGCGCATACGCCTCGGCGCCGACGCCACCGGATCGGGAACGGGATCAGCAACAGCGGCAAAGACGGGATCAGCCGCTGTCGGCATTGACGGCATCCGGGCCGCCGCCTCCTGTCCATGGTCTGGACCGGCACCATCTGACGGCGACTGCAAGCCCATGGTCGGGCGGCGCACGGATTCGAGCGGCGCTGTCTCGGCCTGCCCAGCACCGGCCTGCAAAGAGTCGCATGAGGCAGCCTCATGCGGCACGACCGCCGCGGCCGTCTCCTCAGCGGCCAGCGCTTCGGCCTCCTGCTCGGTGTCAGCGGTCGTGGCTGCGGCCTCTTCTGCCTGCCGCGCCAGCTCCTCTACATGCGCGGTCATGCCCTTGCCGACCTGATATGCGGTCTGAAGATTCTCGATCACCATGGCGCTGTCGGTGAAATCCTCGCCGTAATCCAACAGCCCGTCGACATTGGCCAGAACCGGATTGCTGGTCCACAAACGGCGAAGGGCGCGGGTACGGATCCGCGCCGGAATGGTCTCTTTCAGGAACACGCTGAAGTCATCGCCCTGTTGCATCTCATCGGGGTCCGGCAGGTTCAGCTCGTGCAGGATCTCGGCGTCACTTTTCTCCTCCAGCGCCTCTTCGGCGGCCTGACGTGCGGCAGCAGCGACCTCGGCAGCCTCGGCCTCCTGTTCGGCCGCAACACGGGCGCGGCGGCGGGACCAGAAATCATCCCGGCTCATGACAGGCGCGCCTTCTTCAGGGCGGGCGAGCGATAGACATCGGTCATCTGCGAGATGCGCGGATCGCCGATCCCGTCCTCGCTGGCGTCGGTCTTGACCCTGTCCCGGCGCCGTTTCTTGAACGGCTCGTCGTGAAAATGCAGCTGCGCAAAATCGCGGACCCAGGCAATCAGCCCGTCCGGCATCGGTACTTTTTCCACCAGATCCTCGCCGTTGTCGGCGTAATCCTGCGCCTCATAGGGCGAGGCCGTCACCAAGAGCACCTCAAGCGGCCGGTCGTCCGACACGCCGTCGCGCAGGACCACATAGATGCAGGGTGGTTCCGCGGTCAGCCCGTGCAGATAGGCCTCGGCCTCGCTCCGGTGCAGCTCCAGCGGCAGGGTGGCGGCGTGGTACTCCCGCACCTCGCCCGCTTCGCGTAACAGCTGCCAGTCCGCCTGCGCCGCGCCCGGTAGCACCGAGGTTGCCTTCCACGACCAGCGCGCCCAACGGGTCACCCCCGGCTGACGCCGCAGGACGACACCCAGCGGCATCACATCCGTCTTTGCACTGCGATCCCCGGTCTCAGACACGTCAACGCCCTATTTGGTCAGTTCGGTTGACAAAACAGTGCCGCATTCTGCGACCACACGGGAAGATAACTTTTGCTGATGGCGCGTTAAATCAACATCAAAGGTCAATTTGACCAGCCCGACATGCCCCCTTTGGACAGTGCGGACGAAAAGTCTAATTCGACTAATTCACTCAGGCTTAACGCAGGGGAAGCGCGATGCCTTGCCACGGCGAATCACTTGCCTCATCTAAGCCACCCGGCGGCACGGCTGACCGGCAAATTGCGGTTTACCTGCTTGCGCAAACATGCCTAGTCTAAGCCCGAAGTGGCGGATTTCTGCTGCTTTCACCAAGCGAGAAACACGCGGAGAAAACATGTCTAAGCAATTGATTCTATGTGATTGTGCCGGAACGCAATCAATCGATTCCGAGGCATTGTCCCGTAGCACAGGCCTGCCCTGTTCAAAGCTGCATTCAGCGCTTTGTACCGATCAGATCGAACAGGCGGCACAGGCCATCTCGCAGGGGGACGCAATTATTTGCTGCGCCCAGGAGCACCGGATTTTCGAGGCGCTGGCACAGGAAATCGACCAGCCGGCCCCCGCCTTTGTCGACCTGCGCGACCGGGCCGGATGGACCGCTGATACCGCCTCGACGCTGCCCAAAATGACCGCGCTGATTGCTGAGGCAACGCTGACACCGCCCCTGTCAAAGACCATAGACCTGCATTCGGAGGGGCTCTGCCTGATCCTTGGCGCGCCAGAGGTGGCCTATGCCGCAGCCGAGCGGCTGCAGGAGAGCCTCGCGGTGACCGTGCTTCTCGAGACGCCGAGCGACCCCCCTCATAGCCGCGCCTACGATGTGATTTCCGGCCAGCTGCGCCATGCGCGAGGCGCCTTGGGACAGTTTTCCGTCACCATCGACCGGCTGCAACAGCTGGACGTCACCGGGCGCAGCTGGACCTGGGACGAGGCGCGCGACGGCGGGCAGTCGGTCTGCGATATCATTCTCGACCTGCGCGGCGGCCAGCCGTTGTTTCCCGCGCCCGAAAAACGTGACGGCTACCTGCGCGCCGATCCAAAGTCCGCCCCGGCCGTCGCCGAGGCCACGCTGAGCGCCAGCCAGCTGGTCGGCACTTTCGAAAAACCCCTCTACGTGCGCAGCGAGCCGTTGCTTTGCGCCCATTCGCGCGCCGAGCAGACCGGTTGCACCCGCTGCCTCGATGTCTGCCCGACCGGTGCCATCAGCCCGGCCGGCGATCATGTCAGCATTGACCCGATGATCTGCGCCGGATGTGGCTCCTGCGCCGTGCTCTGCCCCTCCGGCGCAATCACCTATGACGCGCCGCCAACCGATGCGCTGATGCGCCGGATCCAGACCCTGGCCAAGGCATATGCAGAGGCTGGTGGCAGCGCCCCCCGCCTGCTGGTGGTCGATCAGCACGGTGATCAGATGGTCGAGCTGGCCGCCCGCCACGGCCGCGGCCTGCCGGCGGATGTGATCCCCCTGTCGGTTGAGGCGCTCAACAGTTTTGGTCACGCCGAAGCCCTCGCCGCCCTCGCTGCCGGTTTCGCCGAGGTTTCGGTGCTGCTCTCGCCTAGGGCTGAGCGCGACGTGCAGGACCAAGAGCTGGCTCTGGCCACGGCGATTGCCGGGCCCTACCTGCATCTGCTGGAGCTGAACGACCCGGATCAGCTGAGCGACCGCCTCTTTGACCGCAGCGGCGCTCAGGCGCGGGTGGAAACCCCGCAGCGCCCGATGGGCACACGGCGCCAGATCACCCGTCAGGCCGCCAAGGCTCTGCTGCCCGAAGCCGAAACGCTGCCCCTGCCCGAGGGCGCCCCCTATGGCGCTGTTCTGGTCGCCGCCGACAAATGCACGCTCTGCCTCTCCTGTGTCTCGCTCTGCCCCTCCGGCGCGCTGGGGGACAACCCGGACCTGCCGCAGCTGCGCTTTCAGGAGGATGCCTGTCTGCAATGCGGTCTCTGCGCCAATGTCTGCCCGGAGGACGCGATCCGCTACGAGCCACGCCTGAACCTGACATCCGACGCGCTGTCACAGGTGGTCCTGCACGAGGAAGAACCCTTTGCCTGCGTCGAATGCGGTTCGCTCTTCGGCGTCAAATCCACCATCGACAAGATCACCGAGAAACTGGCCGGGAAACATTCGATGTTCGCCAACCCGGATGCCGCCCGGATGATCCAGATGTGTGACAACTGCCGGGTCAACGCGCAGTTCCATCAAAAGAACTCGCCCTTTGCAGGCGCGGAGCGCCCCCGTGTCCGCACCACCGAGGACTACCTCAGCAAACGCAAGGATCACTGATCCCGAAATGCCGCGATAAGATGATGACGCTACTTATGCTCCAACGGCGCCCCCAGATCCGCGGGGCTGAGCACGGCCACATAGGCGAGGATATTCTCCAGCTCGTCCAGCGTGAGTTCGACCGGAACAATCGGCGAGGGGCGTGCCTCGTCGAAGGGCGGCGTGATCTCGGCAATCTGGGTAAAGGCGGGATGCGGGTTCAGCGCGTAGAAGGCCTGAAACCGCTCCTCCCAATTGGCGAGGCTGCGCAACACATAGAACGACGGGGTAGAACCGATACTGTTGATCCGTCCGGCCTCCTCCACCGCGTGACAGCGCCCGCAGTGGGATTTGGACAGATCGTATCCACGTCCGGCGTCGCCGTCCCATGTGGTCACAGCCACCGCGGCCTGTGCCTGCTTCGGCACCCGGAACATCTGGCGCCCCTCGGGGGCAAAGGCGGCAATCGTGCGCGCGCCCACATCAGAGGTCAGCCAGTCTGCAAAGCGCCGCGCCCCGGCGTGATCCGGCGCGATCAGCTCCAGATGCCAGACGGTCCCGTCCCCCTCCATCACGGGCTGGCCGGTCGTGCCCAGCATCATCTCGGCGACATCATTGCTGTCGACCAGTTCGATCCGCACCTGCGTCTTCAGCGAAAACCGCGGCAACAGAAACCCCAGCACCCCGGTCTCCACCAGTGGCGCAGGCACGGCCAGTCGCAGCTTTGCCGGATCGCTCTCGGCCTGTCCGCTGGCCGGTCGCAGGATCAGCGCAAGCAGAATTATCGCCAGTATTCCCGCGTAACCGCGCAAAAGAGTACATACCCAGACCATATGAAATGCTAGGAAACCACCTACATCCCCGTCAAGAGCCGTTACAGCCGGGGCCAAAAGCCCCGCAGGCCATCAAAAACAATCAAGCCAGCTTAGACCAAGCTCGCCCCAATAAGGAGCAACCCCGGCGTGTCCCTCACTCGTGAAACTGTCCTAGAGGCGCTCAAGACCATCAAAGACCCGGTGTCCGGCAGCGATATCGTCGCCGCCGGCATCGTCCGCGCGCTCAATATCGAAGAGGGCACAGTCCGCTTTGTGCTGGAAATCGACCCGGCCAAATCCGATATCTACGCGCCCGTGCGCGATGAAGCCGACGCAAAGGTGACGGCGCTGCCCGGCGCGGGCAAGGTTTCGGCCATGCTGACGGCCCATTCCGAAAAGGCGCCGCCGGACCTGAAGCCCAAACCGGCCGCCCAGCCGCAGGGGCCGCAGAAAATTCCCGGCGTCGACCGGATCATCGCGGTTGCCTCCGGCAAGGGCGGCGTCGGCAAGTCCACGGTTTCGGCGAATATCGCCTGTGCCCTGGCCGCTCAGGGCCGCCGTGTCGGCCTGCTTGATGCTGATGTCTACGGCCCTTCGCAGCCCAGGATGCTGGGGGTCTCCGGTCGCCCCGCCAGCCCGGATGGCAAAACCATCCTGCCGATGCGCAACCACGGGGTCACCATGATGTCGATCGGCCTGATGACCAACGAGGATCAGGCGGTTGTCTGGCGCGGCCCGATGCTGATGGGGGCCCTCCAGCAGATGATGATGCAGGTGCAATGGGGCGCGCTGGACGTGCTGATCGTGGACCTGCCGCCGGGCACCGGTGATGTGCAGATGACGCTGGCGCAAAAGGCGCATGTGGACGGCGCCATCGTGGTGTCCACCCCGCAGGACGTGGCGTTGATCGACGCCCGCAAGGGCATCGACATGTTCCAGAAACTCAACGTGCCGATCATCGGCATGGTGGAAAACATGTCCACGCATATCTGCTCCAACTGCGGGCATGAGGAACATGTCTTTGGCCATGGCGGCGTTGCTGCCGAGGCTGAGAAACTGAATGTGCCGCTGCTGGCGGAGATCCCGCTGCATCTGGATGTGCGCGTTGCCGCCGACGGTGGCGCGCCGATTGCGGTCAGCAAACCCGACAGCGCGCAGGCCAAGGCGTTCCATGATCTGGCGGCAGATCTGATCGCCAAGGGTCAGGCCTGATCCGATGGCCGAAATGAGCGACCTCAGCTTCCCCCCCCTGATGGAGGGGCTTGCGCTCAGCGGGGCCGACGATCCCTTTGCCATCGCCTGTCAGAAGGCGGTTCTGGGCTGCGACGCAGGTCTGGTGGTGCATAACCTGCTGCATGACCGGCTTCAGGCGGCCTTTGTCTTTGCGCCCGAGGTTGCCCTGCGGCAGGCCATGACCATGCTTCCGGTCTGCGGTATTGCACTGCAAAACGCCCTTGGCGCGCTGGCCCCGCCCGAGGTGGCGGTGCATCTGCAATGGGACGGCGGTCTGCGCATCAACGGCGGTCGCTGCGGTCGGCTGCGTGCCGCCGCCAGTACAACCGCGCCATCAGAGGTGCCAGACTGGCTGGTCATCGGCCTCGACCTGCCGCTCTGGCCGCCGAGCGACGGGGAAACCGGCGATCGTCCCGAGGATACCGCGCTTTATGCCGAGGGCTGCGCCGATGTGGATGCAGGCCAGTTGCTGGAAAGCTGGGCCCGCCACGTGCTGCACTGGATCAACCGCTGGGAAGAGGACGGCACGGAGCCGGTGCACACGACCTGGCGCGGCCTTGCCCAAGATATTGGCGAAACCGTCACCCATGCGGGCCTGAATGGCACCTTCCTCGGCGTGGACGAAGATTTCGGCCTGTTGTTGCGGGACGAGGCGACAACCCATCTGATCCCCCTGACCACCCTACTGGAGACACCGTGATGCAGCTTGCCCGCGCCATTCATTTCGACGAGAGCGATCAGAACGTCTTTGCCAGCCCGGCCCGCACCGGCGAATGGTGTATTTCGGGCGGGTTTGAGTTTTCCAACTGGGAAGAGGCCGACCTGATCGGCAAGCAGCGCCAGGCCTTTGCCAATGGCTGGATGGGGCTGGAAACCGGCGGGCGTGTCACCTTTGTTGCGGTGACGCGGATCGAGGAGAGCGAGCTGGCAGGCCTCACCGATCTGCTGGCCGCGCATTTCGTCAGCTACTACGGCGCCCCGGATCTGGCCGCCGCCCGCCCGGTGGCTGCGGAAGAGCTGGCACATATGGCGGAACTCTGCGCCGATCACGCGCCCAATACGCTGCTGACGGTGATGCGCGAGCTGACAGAGGCGGGCGTCAAGGAAAGCTATCGCAGCATCGAGCCGCAGGAGGCGGGCCTGGAACAATTCGCCATCCATGTGACCGACGACTGATTGACCACGCACGGCGCGAAGCCCGCAACCGGCCCCTCCCGCCCGGAGTGCGGCGGGTCAAAGCCCCCCGCTCCCGTTGGGCCAGGCGCCGCGCTCAGGCGCGGCGTCTGCACATTGCAACCGCTGTGCTGTGGATGCCGCTATCGCCTATGGCGCCGCGTTGAACACAAACAGCGCCTCGCCATTGATCTGGTAGCCGTTGATCAGCTCCTTGGCGGTATCCGACACCAGCCAGCCTTCTAGCCGGGCTGCGGGCTCTGCCTTCACATGGGGGTGTTTCTGCGGGTTGACCGGCAGATAGGCATATTGGTTGAACAGCACCGGATCCCCCGCATAGAGCAGCGCCAGATCGCCCTTGTTGGCGAAATTGAGCCAGCTTGCGCGGTCCGACATGATGTAGCCCCCCATGCCAGAGGCTGTATTCAGCGCTGCCCCCATGCCTGCGCCAACAGCGTTGTACCAGCCGCCAAATCCGTCAGGTGACAGATCCGCCGCGGCCCACAGGCTCAGCTCTTTCTTGTGGGTGCCGCTGTCATCGCCGCGACTGACAAAAGCCACCTCGGATGCGGCCACTTTTTGCAGTGCCTCCGCTGCCGACTGCGCGCGGCCAATGCCCGCCGGGTCCGCCTTGGGGCCTACAAAGACGAAATCATTATACATGATCTCGCGGCGATGGGTGCCGTTGCCGCCTGCCAAAAACGCCTCCTCGGCCTTCTTCGAATGCACCAGAATCGCATCCACATCGCCCGCCTCGCCCAGACGGATCGCCTGACCGGTGCCCACCACCAACAGCTGCACCTCCAGCCCCAGATCCGACTTGATCTGCGGCAGCAGAACCTCTGCCAGACCGGAGTTGTGGAAGGATGTGGTCACCGCCAGCTTCATCTCCTCCGCCAGCGTCGCCGTCCCCATTGTCAGCGCAGCCAGTGCCCCCAGCACAATCCGTTTCATTCGACAATATCTCCTCTTAGAAATGCGCGGCCCTGTTCGGTATGGGGCCGGGTAAAAAATGCCTCCGCCGCTGAAAACTCGGCAATCTGACCGTGCAGAACAAACAGCACCTCATCCGCCAGACGCTGCGCCTGACCCATATTGTGGGTCGACATGATCAGCCGGGTGCCTGCCGCCGCCGCTTCGGTCAGGATCTCCTCGATTTCGCGAGTGGCGCGTCCGTCGAGCGAGGCGCAAGGCTCATCCAGGAACAGCAGCTGCGGCTTGCGGATCAGGGCCCGTGCCAGCGCTAGTTTCTGCCGCTCACCGCCCGACAGCAGCACCGCAGGCCGGTGCAACGCATCGCCGCCCAGACCGATCCGCTCAGCCCAGATCTCGGCCTCGGCCAGCGCCACCTTGCGGGGCACCCGGTTCAGCCGCAGCGGATAGGCGATATTTTCCACCACAGAGCGGCGCATCATCACCGGCGTCTGAAACACAAAGGCCTGGCGCCGCTGGGCTTCGGCCATGGCGCAGCCCCAGCTGATCCGCCCCTGCCCCAGTCGCAGGATGCCATGCAGCATCTTCAGCAGGGAGGTCTTGCCCGAACCATTCGGCCCGATCACGATGGTCGTCCCCTGCCCGTCCAGCCGCAGATCCACCGGACCTATCAGTGTCTTGCCACGGCGGCGCACCTGCGCCGCCTCGACAACCAGCGGAAAAAGACTGCTCACCTTGCTCACCAGCGGCCCTCGCTCTCGGTCTGACCCAGCCAGTGGATGGTCAGATTCACCGCCACCGCCAATGCGATCAGCACAAAGCCAAGCCCCAGCGCCATGGCAAAATCCCCTTTGCCGGTCTCCAGCGCAATCGCCGTCGTCAGCACCCGGGTGGCATGGTCGATATTGCCGCCAACGATCATGATCGCCCCAACCTCACCGATCGCGCGACCAAACCCAGCCAGCGCCGCCGTGAGCAGCGCCCGCCGCCCGTCCCACAGCAGCGTGGCAATGCGCTGGCTCTGGCTGGCATTCAGCGAAATCAGCAGATCGTGGTAATCGCTCCACAGATCGCGCAGCGACTGATGCGCGATCGAGGCGATGAGCGGCACGATGATGATCACCTGCGCAATGATCATCGCGGTCGGGGTGAACAGCAGCCCCAGTACCCCGAACGGACCAGCCCGCGACAGCAGCACATAGACCACCAGCCCCACGACCACCGGCGGCAGCCCCATCAGGGCGTTGAGCACCGCAATAGTGACCCGACGCAGGCGAAACCGGCGGACCGACAGCAGCGCCGCCAGCGGCAGCGCAATCACCGAGGCCACCAGCAACGCGGTCAAAGTGACCCGCAACGAACGCAGCGTGATCTCGACCAGATCGCCATCCAGCGTGACCACCAGCCAAAAGGCCTGGACCAATCCTTCCCAGAGATCAGACATGGAGGCGGATTTTCTCCCTTGTGGGACCGGTCTTACCGCTTCCCGATACTGTGTGAACGCTATCTGCAAACCACAATATCAGCCCGCCCAATAGACAAAAACGACACCGGGTGTGAAAATTGGACAAATTGACCGCGCACTGTTTGCGCTGACATCGCCCGATGGTCAGATGGTCTTGGCGCCGCCCCCAGCGTCAGGTTGCCGATGCGCCCCGATTGCCACCGATTTGCACCAGGATTTCCGGTTTTTACGCAACAAAGCGGCTGCACTCGCTTGCGTGCTAAATGTGAACATGAAACAAGAATTCCCCAAAGTGCCACGTCAGGCGCAGCTTTGAGGAAATGCCATGTTCGATCTGCAAACCATGCGCGATCAGCTCGCCAATCACTATGACCTTGCGCCAAATCCTGCTCTGGCCACAGAGATGTCAGAGATCTACGCCAAGATGGACCGGGTGGTGAACCCCGTCGACTGGGCCACCTACGCGCCCTATGTCGCCGCCATCCTCGCCTTGAAAAAAGAACGCAACGCTGTGATTCTGGCGCATAACTACATGACGCCTGAAATCTACCACGGGGTCGCCGACGTGGTGGGCGACAGCCTCCAGCTCGCCATGGAGGCCACCAAGGTGGAGGCCGACGTCATCGTGCAATGCGGTGTGCATTTCATGGCCGAAACCTCCAAGATCCTCAGCCCCGACAAGATCGTGCTGATCCCCGATATGGAGGCCGGCTGTTCGCTGGCGGAATCGATCACCGCAGAGGGCATCGCCCAGATGCGGGCGAAATATCCCGGCGCGCCGGTTGTCACCTATGTGAACACCACGGCCGAGGTCAAAGCCGCCTCCGATATCTGCTGCACCTCCTCCAACGCGGCCCAGATCGTGGCCGCACAGGACGCCGACACGGTGATCATGACCCCGGACCAGTATCTGGCGCAGAACATCGCTCAGCAGGTGCCGGAAAAGAACGTGGTCTGGTGGGAAGGCTCCTGCATCGTGCACGAGCAATACACCGCCAAGGACCTGCGCGATTTCCGCGAATGGAACCCCGGCACCCGGCTGATTGCGCATCCCGAATGCCCGCCGGATGTGGTGAATGAGGCCGATTTCTCCGGCTCCACCAGTGGCATCATCAAATATGTGACCGACGAAAAGCCCGAAAAGGCGATGTTGATCACCGAATGTTCGATGGCCTCGAACATTGCCGACCAATTGCCGGAGGTTGAATTCGTCGGCCCCTGCAACATGTGCCCCTACATGAAGAAAATCACGCTGGAGAAAATCCTCTGGTCGCTGCACACGATGTCCGAACCGGTCGAAGTCGATCCCGAGGTCGCCGAAAAGGCCCGTGTGGCGGTGCAGCGGATGATTGATCTCAGCCAGAAACTGGGGATCTGATCCTTGGACACCCCCGGCGCCAAGGTCGTCTCTGACCATCAGGCCGACAACACGGCAGAGGCCCAGCTGGATGTGCAGGCCCTGACCGAAGCCACCGCCGCCTGTGACACTGATCGCGTGGTGATCGTTGGCGCGGGGATGGCCGCGCTCTATGCCGCCCTCGAACTGGCCCCGCGGCCGGTGCTGATGATCTCACCCGAAACACTTGGCGAGGGCGCCAGCTCGGCTTGGGCGCAGGGCGGCGTTGCCGCCGCGATGGATCAGGCCGACAGCCCTGCCGCCCACGCCACCGATACGGTGCGCGCCGGTGCTGGCACTGTCGACGCCGAGGTCGCCGCCATGGTCACACAGGTTGCCCAAGATCATATTCTCGATCTGACCGACCTTGGCACACCCTTTGATCGCACCGCTGACGGCGGCTTTGTCATGAGCCGCGAGGCCGCCCATTCCATGGCTCGTGTCGTCCGGGTGAAAGGCGATCAGGCCGGTCGGCAGATCATGGAAACGCTGATTGCCGCCGTGCGCGCCACAGCCTCGGTTCAGGTCCACGAAGGCACCCAGGCCGTGCGGCTGGAGGTGGCAGACGACCGCGTCACCGGCGTCTGGGTCAGCGATGCTGGCGGCACCTCGGTGCCCGTGCTGATCCGCGCCCCTGCGATCCTTCTGGCGGGGGGCGGTTCCGGGGGGCTGTTTGCGCATACCACCAACCCGCCCCGCATCCGGGGCCAGGTGATCGGATTTGCCGCCCGCGCCGGTGCCCGCATTGCCGATCCTGAATTTGTCCAGTTTCACCCCACCGCCTTTGACATCGGCGAAGACCCCGCGCCCCTCGCCACCGAGGCGCTGCGCGGCGATGGCGCCACGCTGATCAACAAGGACGGCATCCGCTTCATGCTGGCCGCGCACCCGGACGCCGAACTCGCCCCCCGTGACATCGTCGCCCGCGCAATCTTTGCCGAAACCCAGGCCGGCCGTCGCCCGATGCTGGACACCCGCGAAGCTCTTGGCGCCGAGGTGCTGACCCGCTTTCCAACCGTGGCTGAGACCTGCGCCCGCGCCGGTATTGATCCCGTTGCGGACCCGATCCCGGTGGCGGTTGCCGCCCATTATCACATGGGCGGGATCGACACCGACATGCAGGGGCGCGCCAGCCTCGGCCGTCTATGGGTCTGTGGCGAAGCCTCCTCGACCGGGCTGCATGGCGCCAATCGGCTTGCCTCCAACGGGCTTCTGGAGGCTCTGGTCTATGCCCGCACCGCTGCCCGGGACATTGCCGCAACACTTGGCCCGCAACCGGACCAGATGCGCACGCCGCCTGCACTGTCCCTCAGTTTCGCCCCTGCCACAACGCCCGCCGCCCCGGCCAGCGCCATCGCCCGCCTGCGCGAAACCATGACCGCCCATGTCGGTGTGCGCCGCGACGAAGCCGGGCTGAAAACCGCCCTCAGAACGATCGAGGAGCTGCTGGCAGAGTTCGGCGACGACGAGAGCTTTGCCAATATGTGCGCCACCGCCACCCTGATTGCTGCCGCCGCGCTGGACCGCCGCGAAAGCCGGGGCGGCCATTTCCGCGACGATTATCCTGAGGCCGACCCAGCGCAGGCCCATCGCACCCGTATTACCCTCACCGAGGCGCGTGCGATCCGCGCCGCCGCCGTCAAGGATCCGACATGACCCCGTCCTTTGCCACTCTGCCCGACCTGATCCTGGAACCGCTGGTCCGCGCTGCCTTGCTGGAAGACCTCGGCCAGAGCGGGGATATCACCACCCGCGCGGTGATCCCGGCAGGCACCACCTATGAGGCCCGGCTCAATGCGCGCGATACCGGCGTTGTCTCCGGTATGCAGATTGCCCGTATCGCTTTTCATCTGGTCGATCCCTCGCTGAAGATCGAAACGCGCGTGGCTGACGGCAGCCCCTGCACTCCCGGTCAGACCCTGATGACCATCGCAGGATCAGCCGCGTCGATCCTCTCCGGCGAACGTGTGGCGCTGAATTTTGCAGGCCGCCTCTCTGGCATCGCCAGACTGACGGCCTCCTTTGTGGCAGAGACCAAGGGGACCGCCACCTGCATCACCTGCACCCGCAAGACCACACCCGGTCTGCGCATGGTCGAAAAGCAGGCCGTGCTGCATGGGGGCGGATACAACCACCGCTACGGTCTCTCCGATGCGATCCTGATCAAGGACAATCACATCGCCGCCGCAGGCGGTGTCGCCGCCGTCCTGCGCGCAGCCACGGCCAACGTCAGCCACATGATGAAGGTCGAGATCGAGGTGGACACCCTCGAACAGTTGCAGGAGGTGCTGGAGACGGGCGGCGCCGATGTGGTGCTGCTCGACAATATGGACACGCCAACCCTGACGAAGGCCGTGGCGATGGCCAAAGGTCATCTGGTCACCGAAGCCTCCGGCAATATGCGCCGCGACCGCATTGCCGAGGTATCAGCCACGGGGGTTGATTATATCTCCTCCGGCGCGCTGACCCATTCGGCGCAGACGCTGGATCTCGGTCTCGACTTCTGAGGTCTTCGCACCTTCTGGTTTCTTGACCGGACCTGATCAGAAAAACGGGGGCCTGCACGCCCCCGTTTCTCGTTTGATGTTCTTTGCGCCGTCCTCAGCCGCCCGCAGGCACGTTATGCGCCGCCGCACGGATCGGCGTTGCCGACAACATCACCACGCTGCCCACGTCCAGATTGCGCACCTCATAGTCGGGCCCCTTGGCACCGGCCTGAACCTCCGTCGGCAGATGGGCGCAGGCCGTCGGTGTCATCGCGCAGATCACCACATCACGCCCGGTCAGTTGCGTCAGGCGAAAGGCCACCGACAGATCGTGCTGCAAGCCGGATTTCTTGCCCGATGGCAGCGACAGATAGGTGCCGGTGACATAGATCGGACCTTCCACCGGGAGGATCTGATCGGCCATCCTGCGGCTGTCGGCTTGCCAGGCGGTCACATCGCGATGCTGGAGCAGGTTGAACGCCAGGTAGATCAGCGCCACAAAGGCCAGGAGATTGCGTCCGATGCGGTCCCAGACGCCGCCCCGCGCCGCCAATTCCTGCGAAAGCAGCCCCAGCAGCACCGCGTAATACAGCCATACAAAGCCGGAGACACGCGGCGGCAGGGTGATGCCGGTCTTGATCGTCTGCACAAAGATCAGCCCCATCCCGAGGCAGATCCCCGCCAGCGGATAGGTCGCGCGCCAGGGGTCGGATCTGCCGACCAGCCAGACGGCCCAGCCAAACAGCGCCACCTGAAATACGGTCAGCGGCAGGAAGTGGAACGAGACCAGCGAGGCCGAGCTGCCGAGGAAATCACCAATCAGCCCGATATTTGCCAGCAGCGATGCCAGATCATGCGCCGGCTTCGGCATCCGCCACTCCGCCATCGGGATCCCGAAGACACCGTGAAACAGGTAGTTCAGCGTATAGATCGACGCCATCGCCAGCGCAAAACACAGGATAAACAGCCCCAGCAGCGATGCCAGATCCCGGGCAGAGCGCTGCGTGTCCGCACGGGTCAGACAGAGCGCCAGCAGAAAGAACGGATAGGTCGTATAGGCGGTCAGCGCCAGCGGCACAAAGGGCACCAGCAGCCAGCGGCAGGCCCGGTCCGACAGTTGCGTGGTCGCCAGCGCATAGATGGCAAGGATCGCCATGCCCGGGATCAGCGTGTTGAACCACAGTGAAATCAGCAGCGCAGGCGCCGACAGCCCCGCAATCAGCGCCACCGCGCCCTTGCGCCATAGCGGCGCCCCGGCCCCCAGCGCATTATGCGCCAGACAGCCCAGCACCACCGCCCATAACCCGTTGTAGATCAGATAGTTGGCCCAGCTCGGTAACAGTGTCTCGCGCAGGTGCCACAGGTAATTGACCCAGCGCCCCTCCATCAGGGTTTTGACATAATAGGTCTCTGCATCGCCAAACAGCGCAGGGTAATCATCGTGACGGATCAGCGGATCCGGCAGCTGGAACACCGCCGCGATCAGCAGCCCGAAAAAGGCCACCGCGATTGTCGCCAGCAGGGGCATTGCAGCGTCCCGGCGCGCCACAACCGGGCTGTCCATCACCAGTGTCATTATATCGTGCCCTTTGCCGTATCCGCACCCACCAGCCCTGCCGCCCGCGCCTGCCGCGCGATGATCGCAGCGCGGATCTGTGCGATCCGGGTCACCATCAATTGCGGCATCAGCGACACCACACCCCGGCGCAGCCGCCAGCCAAGATTGCCCGCAGGCGGCACCGGCTGCCCCGCCAAAAGCTCCGTTGCCAGAACCTCCTCCGGCAGACCCGCACGCCCCGCTTCATTCACATAGAGCACGGTATTGTAGCGATACCAGGGTTCTACCCCCTCGGCCTCTCTCAGCGCCGGGCGTACGCAGTCAAACGCCCGATAGCCCCGCGCGGCAAAGAGATCCTGCCAGAAGGACAGCGGCTGTTCATTGATATGAAACTCGCCGCCCTGCCCCGGAACAGCCGCCGAAAACAGCACCCGATCGGCATGGCGCGTCAGCCCCGCAACCAAGGTTGCGGAGGCCGCCGTCGGCAGATGCTCACCAACCTCCAGGCTCTGCGCCAGCTCGAACCGCCGACCCAGATCAAACTCGCCAGTCAGATCCGCCGCATGGTAACACCCCGCCGGGATCGCCAGACGGTTACGATCCACATAATCGCCGTCCACCCCGGCGATGTCAGCAACGCCGGAATTCGCCCATTCACTGAGCCAGACACCGCGACCGCTGCCCAGATCCAGCACGCTCCGCGCGCCAAGCCAGGGCTGCACCGCCGCGATCAGCGCCTTCGCCGAGCTGCGCGCGCCGGCCTCGATGTAATCGTAGAATTCATTTGAATACACATGCGACATTTCTTGCCACTCCTCTTTACGCGCCGTGTCCGGCGTAGACCCAGATCTTGAAAAACAGGTAGTTCTGAACCGGCAGCCAGACTGCGGCGGTGGTCGCCGCCAGCCACTCCGGCCAGCCCAGCATCGGACCGATGACACCCGTCAGCAGCGCCGAGGTGACAAACCCAAGGCCGACCGTGCAGCCAAACCGCAGCGCCTGGTCCGGCTGGCCCAGCTTCTGGCGGAACGTCCAGACGGTCTGGCCGACATATTGCGCCAGAACCGCCAGGCCAAAAGCCAGCGCATTGGCCAGCCCCGCCGCCAGACCGATATGCAGGAACCCCAGGAACGCCAGCACATAGAGCGCTGCAACCGAGACGCCGACAATGGCAAAGCGGATCAACTGGCCGAGATCTTTCTGAACGGCGGCGCGGATCATGACGCTTCTTTTTGGGCCGGTTCAGCCAGTGGCGCCGCTACGGCGCGGCTGTCGCCGATGAAATCGACCGCATGGGCGGCGGGATGCCCGGTCTGCTGCGACAGGAAATACAGCGGGCGCTGTTTGCTCTCCATATAAAGCCGTCCGACATATTCGCCGAGGATCCCCAGCGTCAGCAGCTGGATCGCGGAGAAGAAAGAGATCGCCAGCAGAACCGAGGCCCAACCGGCAACGGTGTTGAACAGGATCAGCGAGCCAAAGACATAGACCGCCATCAGCACGGTCACCAACAGGCTGAAGAATGCCAGCCGTGTGGCCATTTTCAGCGGTTTGGTGGAGAACCCGGTCAGCGCATCGGTGGCAAAGCGCAGCATCGCCTTGAACGGATATTTGGTTTCCCCCGCGACACGCGCTTCGCGGATGTATTCGAGACCAATCTGGTGAAATCCGGCCCAGGCAAACATGCCACGGATGAACCGCGCGCGTTCCGGCATTTTCAGCACCGCATCCAGCGAGCGGCGGCTGACCAGGCGGAAATCGCCGGTGTCTTTGGGGATATCCACATCCGACAGCGTATTGAGAAAACGGTAGAACAGATAGGCCGTCGCCTTCTTGAACAGGGTTTCCCCCTGGCGCTCGGCGCGGCGGCCGTAGACCACGTCATAGCCGCGATCCATCATCATCATCATGTCGGGCAGAATTTCCGGCGGATCCTGAAGATCGGCATCCAGCATGAAAATCCGCGCGCCGGTCGCCGCCTCCAGCCCAGCCGTCAACGCAACCTGATGGCCGCGATTGGCCGACAGACGGATGCCCCGCACCACCGGATGACGCTTATGCGCCGCTTCCATAGCGGCCCAGGTTTCATCGCTGGAGCCATCATCGACCAGAATGATCTCGGCCCGCTCCGCCCAGGGTTCGATTGCCTGCACCAACCGATCCACCAGCAGGGGGATGGACTCTTCCTCATTATAGCAGGGTACAACAACGGATAGATGCACCTTCTCGCCCCAATTCTGTTTATCGTCTGCTCACAACCGGGGGACCATCCGCCCGGCATTCCAGCGCGATGAAAACATCTCAAGGGGGGTATTCTCACCCGAAATGGTTAACGCGCAGTTCCGTTTTTGGTCACAGAACGTGGCCAAACCGTGGCGAACTGGGGGTCAATCCGGGGAAAAACAGCGATTTTTAACAGGATTTGATGCGAAATCACAAACAATCGCGCGGCAGGCTCTCGCTCCATTCCTTAACGCAGACTTCTGTCTGCCCGGCACCTTCGCAGGCCACAACCCTGCGCCAGAGATGGAAATCCTCCCGATCACCGCGCATCTCATTGTCGGTATCGACCTGCACCTGCCAGTCACCGCGCGCGAATGTAAACCGCCACTGGCTGGTAAAGGTGGCGCTGGCCGGATCATCCGGATGCACCGCATAGCGCATGGCGACATGGCTGCCGACCTCCATCCCATGCACCGGGTCAATGGCCGCGCCATAGTCATCAAAAGTCTCTAGCACCAGCGTGCCGTCGGCCTCTTCATAGGTGTTCGATGTGCCGGAGGGCGCGCGGGTGACCTCTGCCTGATAGGTCGGATAATCCCGCGCGGCGCTTGGCGCCTGCGCCTCGACCTCCTCAGCGACCAAACGTTCCGGCAGGATCAGCGCGCAGCCCTCCAGATGCAGGGTCAGCGCCACAGGCTCGGGGCTGGGCCAGATGATCGGCCAATAGGAGGTCGACAGCGCCAGCCGCAGCTTATGCCCAGCCCTCAGACGATGCGCGCATTCATTAAGCGCAAACTCCACCTCATAGCGCCGGCCGGGAACCAGCCGCGCCGCGTACTCATGGCTCTCATCATGGCATAGGTTGCGTCCCCGATAGGTGATGCGCTGCGACACGCCATTCGGGGCCACATCACACAGCCGCGCCATCACCTGCGCCACCGGTCTGTCGACAGAGAACGCCAGCCGCAGCCGCGCCCGCCCCAGCAACTCCAGCGGGGTCTCAAGCGGTGCCGTATCGAAACAGGCCGACAGTGCATCATCCCCCGCCTGATCGCCCGGCAGTTCATTGTCGATCCGCATACCTGCGCAGAAATACCCGCTCCCCATGCCAAGGGTTGCCGGATTGGATACCACAACCTCCCCCGCACCCGGCACCGCCTGCAACCTGCCCTGTGTCCCAAGATGATGCACCACCTCGCGCACATTCGGGGAGGGCCATGCAGTCTCAGCAATCCAGCGTCCCTGCCGGGGTTTGTTTTCCTTGGTCGGATTGAAATGCTCCTGCATGTAGGTGCGATAATCCGGCAGATCCTCCGCGCCGCTGTCTGCGCCCTTCAGCCAGCGATCAAACCAGCGCAGCACCTCGCCGTGGAAATCATGCCCTTCCAGCTTGGAAATATGGGCATAGCGGTGCTCCCACGGGCCGATCAGCGCCTTGGCGGGCGCCTGCATATGGGCCGCCAGTGCAGGTGGTGCATTCACATAGGCATCGGCCCAGCCGGTGATCGCCAGCACTGGCGCCTTGATCGCAGACCAATCCTCGCAGACCGATCCATGTTTCCAGAAATCATCCCGCTGCGCGTGGGACAGCCAGTCCGCGGCCATAAACGGCAGCGCCTCGATCCGCTCCACCCAGGCCTCGCGCCAGTCCGGGCGCAGTTCGGGATCCAGCGGGCGGGTTTGATAGGCAAACATCTGCGAGGCCCAATTGGCATTATCGCTGAGCAGGCAGCCCCCCATGAAATGGATATCATCGGCATAGCGATCCACCGTTGAGGCCACGCTGACCACCGCCTTCAACGCCTCTGGCTGACGCGCGGCCAGCTGCAACCCGTTGAAGCCGCCCCAGGAAATCCCGATCATGCCGATATTGCCATCGCAGAAAGGCTGCGCTGCGAGCCAGGCCAACACCGCCTCGCCGTCGCTCAGCTCCTGTTCGGAATACTCATCGTCAAACACGCCCTCGCTGTCGCCCGTGCCGGCGATATCCACCCGCAGGCAGACATAGCCCTCAGCCGCAAAGACCGGATGCGTGGTGGCATCGCGCGGCGCAGTGCCGTCGCGTTTGCGATAGGGCAGATATTCCAGGATCCCAGGATAACACCCCTCTGCCGCTGGCCGCCACATCCGCGCCGCCAGCCGACGCCCATCTGGCAGCGGGATCCACAGATGTTCAACTCCGGTGATCTCCATCGCCATGGCGCGCCCTCTTCCTGTCTGCTTCAATCTCAAGCTGTTGCCGCCCACCCAAACGGTCGGCGATCCGGAGGTCTAGTCTCCCTGCGACATATCCTGCGCCACCGGCAGGATTGGCGCGGATTTCTCCAGCGCCAGCTCCGCATCGGAAAACACCCAAGGACCACGCACGCCCGGCACATCCTCCGGCGCAATCTGCATCTGGCGGTGCTTGATCTGCGGATCGTCAAACGCCTGCCCAATGGTGTTGATCGGCCCCGCAGGCACGGTCGCGGCCTCCAGCGCCGCCAACAGATCCGCCTGCCCCCATTGCGCCAGCGCTGCCGCCAGCATCGGTGTCAATTCGCCCCGGTTGGCCACCCGCAGCTGGTTGGAGGTAAAGCGCGGATCAACCGCAAGCGCCGCCATGTTCAAAACCTCGCAGAGCCGCGCAAACTGGCCGTCATTGCCAACGGCAAGGATCACATGCCCGTCGCGCACCGCCATCACCTGATAGGGCGCAATATTGGGATGCTCATTGCCCATCCGGGTCGGGCTGGTGCCGGTTGCCAGATAGTTCATGTTCTGATTGGCCAGCATCGCGGTGGCGCAATCCAGCAGAGACATGTCGATATGCTGCCCCCGCCCGGTTCTATGGCGCTGTTCCACCGCTGCCAGAATGCCGATGGTGCCATAAAGCCCGGTGACAATATCGGTGATCGCCACCCCAACCTTCTGCGGCTCACCATCCGGCGCACCGGTGATCGACATCAGCCCGGACATGCCCTGCAACAGGAAATCATAGCCCGCCCGCGTCGCATAAGGCCCATCCTGCCCAAAGCCGGTCACCGAACAGTAGATCAGACGTGGATTGACCGCTTTCAGACTGTCATAATCCAGCCCGTATTTCGCCAGCCCGCCGACCTTGAAATTCTCGATCAGGATATCGGCATCCCGGATCAGCTCCAGCACCGTCTGTTTGCCGTCTTCAGTGCGAAAATCCGCAGTGACGCAGGACTTACCCCGGTTCGCCGCATAGTAATAGGCCGCTGTTTTATCACCGTCGCGCTCGATAAAAGGCGGGCCCCAGCGACGGGTATCATCCCCCTCGGGGCTCTCGACCTTGATGACATCCGCCCCCAGATCGGCAAGCGACTGGCCAATCCATGGCCCTGCGAGAATACGGGCCAGCTCGACCACCTTCAGACCTGCAAGCGGTGTCATGGGCTCTCCTATCAGTCCGCCCGCAATCTGCGAGGCATCCCTCTGCCAAGGCACGGCAGAGTGTTCTGACAGAGACTTAGCCTATCCATTCCTCTGCGGGCAAATAATTTGATCAAAACATGCGGAGAGTCTTAAGAAGGGAGTGGCCAGGCGGAACAAGCGGATGTTGCTCTCTTAAGTGTGATTATTGCGATCGGTTAGCATAATTCCGCAAGAATTTCCACGCTACGAACCCAAGCAATACTAATCCAAGCAAAGCGAAGGGTACTGCTGATCGCAAATCGGTCATAAAACAACATTCTCGATACGCTGCCAATAACTCCTCATCCCACTCCGCAAAACCGCTATGGGTGAAGAACACGCCTTTGCCCACTTGAACGATTAGCCAAGCTGCAAAGATGAGTAATATTCCACAAACGAGGACAATCCATTTCATATTTGCAATATAGCTGCGTTGCAGAAAGGAGCAACGATGACCTCAGCGCAGACCAGCAGGGCGTCCGGAACCAGCAAAACAATTGGCGCCAAATTTCACCGTATAAGACATCGCAGAGCGACTCGCCGCAACAGCAACTACAGCGCCAGCCCGCCCTGCCAGACCTGCTGCAGCTCCAGCGCGTCGTTCAGATGCAGCACATCGGAGCGCGCGCCGGGTTGCAAGCGCCCCAGATCGGGCCGCCTGATCAAATCCGCCGGCCGGCTCGTGGCCATCTCCAGCGCCGTCTCCAACGGCAGATCGCAGGTCTCGACCAGGATCTGCACCGCCGTGGCCAGCTCCAGATGGGCGACCGGGGCTGCCATCATGCGGCGCGAGCCAGGTCATCTCTTTGTCCAACCAGATCAGAAGCGACCCGCGCTTTCTGAGCGCATCGTTGTAGCTGAACCAATTCGTCGTACGGTAGCGGGCAGGTGCGGGCTTGCTCATCTGCCCGGTCTAACCGCATGGATTCGTGATGTGAATCCTTAGCACTCAGAGTTCTGCAACAACGCCTTCAAAGCTGCCAATGCGACTTTCACCTTGAATGCAGGGCTGTGGTTCCGTCTGGGTCGTCTTGCCATCGTTGCTCCTTCGTCCCGGCATGCTGTCGGATGAGGAGCGGGAAATCCACCTAGCTCAACTGTTCATATTTCTCGGGCCACATCTCCATCACGATCAAGGCAATGTTTCCCCCCACTCTGTAACAAGCTTTTTGGCCCGACTGAGCACTTCGTCACCAGAGGTCGGGTGATCCGGTGCGATCGGTACTAGTATTTTCCGGGGCATGAATGTGATCCTTTGCTGTGACGAAGGTTAGATGACTGCCCCTCGAACCTATCGACGTTGCCGACCATCAGTAAAAATCAAAAAAACTCTCAAATTTCATAAATGAAATTTATACGATACCTTGCGCGGTAAACACAGCAAGCCTCAATGAAGCATTTTCCGAACGACCTCTATCGGAGAAGACAGGAACAGAACCAAATGAACACTCGTCTCAACTTAGAACAAATACGGGCATTTCTGACCGTCGTGCGCCTCGGTGGATTTAGCAAAGCAGCCGATGAGCTAGGCTTGACACAACCAGCCGTGACTACGCGGATCAAAAACCTAGAAAACACCTTGGGCGTGGAGTTGTTTGAAAGAACGAGTGGAGGCGTTCTTTTGACCAAGAGAGGGGATATTCTCGCCCGCTATGCAAAACAGTTCGAACAGCTTTCAGAGCTCGTGCAACGAGATGTTATGGATCCCTCAGGTATCGAGGGCCATCTTCGCCTAGGAGTTTCCGAAACTATCGTTCAATGCTGGTTACCGTTATTCATTGAAGAGCTTCATCGAATGTACCCTGCCCTCGAAATCGAGATCAACGTCGATATATCGGTCAACCTCCGTACAATGTTGCTTGATAGAGAGATCGACCTTGCCGTCTTACTAGGGCCAATTTCTGAGTACTCTGTCGACAACGTCGAGTTACCAGAAGTGGATCTTGCCTGGTACCGAGCCGAAAGTGACCAAAGCTCCAACGACCAACCGTCTCGATACCTAGAAAAGCCCATATTTACATATGCAAGAAATACGCGTCCTTTTCGGGAATTGCGCTCTGAACTTCTTGAACATTTGGGTCCAAACTACTCACTCTTCCCCTCCTCTTCGCTATCAGCTTGCTTTCGCTTAGTTGAATCTGGC